>DATLGF010000231.1:0-4434 GCA_035540575.1 Noviherbaspirillum sp. | reverse complement strand
GGCGCGCATGGGCACGCTTTCCGGCGGCACGCAGAAACGCGTGGCGCTGGCGGCGGCCCTCGTCGGCGAGCCGGATGTGCTGTTGCTGGACGAACCGACCAATCACCTCGATTTCACGGCGATCCTGTGGCTCGAAGCCCTGTTGCGGGAATTCCGCGGCAGCATCGTCTTCATCACGCACGACCGTTCCTTCCTCGACAACGTCGCCACGCGCATCGTCGAGCTGGACCGCGGCCGACTGCTCTCCTATCCCGGAAATTTTTCCGCCTACCAGAAGCGCAAGGCGGAGCAACTCGAGGTCGAGGCAATCGAGAACGCGAAGTTCGACAAGGTCCTGGCGCAGGAAGAAGTGTGGATCCGCAAGGGCGTGGAAGCGCGCCGCACCCGCAACGAGGGGCGCGTGAAGCGGCTCGAGGAACTTCGCCGCATGCGCAGTGCGCGTCGCGAGCAGCAGGGACAGGTGCGCCTGGAAGTGGCCAGCGGCGAACGCTCCGGGAAAATCGTTGCGGAACTGGAGAACGTCGGCAAGCGCTACGGTGACAAGGTCATCGTGCGTGACTTCAGCAGCATCGTGCTGCGCGGCGACAAGATCGGGTTGATCGGCCCTAACGGCGCCGGCAAGACCACCTTGCTCAAGCTGATTCTCGGCGAGGAGAAGCCGGACTCCGGCACGGTGCGTCAGGGTGCGCGCCTGCAGGTTGCGTATTTCGACCAGATGCGCGCGCAGCTGAATGAGGAAGCCAGCCTCGTCGACACGATCTCGCCCGGCAGTGACTGGGTCGAGATCAACGGCCAGCGCAAGCACGTGATGAGTTACCTCGGCGATTTCCTGTTCGCTCCGGAACGTGCGCGCTCGCCGGTCAAATCGCTCTCCGGTGGCGAACGCAACCGCCTGCTGCTTGCGCGCCTGTTTGCCAAGCCGGCGAACGTGCTGGTGCTCGACGAACCGACCAACGACCTGGACATCGACACGCTGGAGTTGCTGGAAGAGCTGCTCGAGGACTACGACGGTACGGTATTCCTGGTCAGCCATGACCGCATGTTCCTGGACAATGTGGTTACTCAGGTGTTCGTGGCTGAAGGCGCGGGGCAATGGCGCGAGTACATCGGCGGCTACAGCGACTGGGAGCGCGTCAAGGCATCGGCTCCCCTGCCGCGCCCCGCCGCGCCGCCGGCCCCGGTCGCACCGAAGGGGCCGGCCGCCCAGCCCGCCGCGCCGCGCGAATCGGGCAGGTCGAAGAAGCTGAGCTACAAGGAGCAACGCGAGCTGGAAAGCCTGCCGGACTTGATTTCCCAGCTCGAGGCCGAGCAGAAGCGCATCTCCGAGCAGCTTGCCGACCCCGAGTTGTACCGGACGCGGCCGGACGAGGCGCAGAAGCTGAATCAGCGCTTTGCCGAGATCGACGACGAATTAATGGCGAGCCTGGAAAAATGGGAAGCGATCGAAGCGAAAAGTCGGGCCGCTAGTTGAGCCGGCGGCTCGCTTCACGCAGTTCGGGGAGGCGCTTGCGCAGGGCCGGCGCATCCTCCGCGTGCGGGCGCTGCGCCAGATACGCTTCGAGATCGTCCAGCGCAGCCTGCGGACATTCGAGGTGGGCGTAAGCCAAACCGCGATCGCGCCGTTCCACAATCTCGTCGGGAAGCAGGATGAGCAGGCGCTGCTGCACGTCGAGCACTTCCTTCCATCTCAGGTTTTCGAGATGCAAGGCCTTCAGATTGCGCAGCATCCGCGCGAGAATTTCGCGCGGATGGGCGGCGTGCAGGTAGTAGGCCAGGGGAATCGCTCCCGGATAGGCCTGCTGTTCCAGGAAAGGGTCGAGGCGCTCTTCCAGGTCCTCGCGGGAGAGGCTTGCTCCATTGAATGGATCGAGCACGATGTCTCCCGACTGCACCGACATCTTCATCAGGAAATGTCCGGGAAAGGACACTCCCTTCACGTTCAGTCCGATCTGCTGCGCCAGTTCCATGTACACGATGGCGAGTGAGATCGGGATGCCGCGCCGGCTGCGCAGCACGCGCTGCAGATAGCTGTTGTCCGCGTTGTAGTAGTCGTTGATGTTGCCTGCGAACCCCAGCTCTCGATAGAAGAAATGATTGAGCAGGCGCAGCTTCTGTACGTTCGAGGCGTCTGCGGCCAGCCGGCGTCGCAAGCGCGCCGCCAGCACGTCGACCTCGGCCTGCGTTGCCGATAGGTCGAGCTGCGGGTCGGCATCCTGGGCAATGGCGAGCGCGGCCTCGAACAGGGGAATGGAATCGTCCTGTCGGACCAGAGAGGAAAAGTAATCGAGCGGATTGATCACGCTAGCATCTTAGACCATCGCGCCCGTAATGAAAGGGCAGGGTGCAAAGTGCGGATCCGATCAATGCCTCAGACCGAGGTGCGCCTGAAGTCGCGGAAGCGAAAACCCAGCAGGAACAGCATGCCGAAATAAGTCAGCATGCAGACACCAAGGATCGCCGCCAGGGCTCCGGCACGCAGCGCCGGCGTGGCCTGCATGGCGATCCAGTCGAACTGCGCGCCGCTCCACCATGCGACGATGCCCAGCGCCGCCAAGGCGACGAACAGGCGAACGAAGAATCGACCCCAGCCCGCGCGCGGCATGTAGATGGCGCGGCGGCGCAAGCCGGCGTACAGGAATGCGGCATTGATGCAGGCGCCGAGACCCACCGACAATGCCAGCCCTGCATGCGCGATGACGGGCACGAACAGCACGTTCATCATCTGCGTTGCAATCAGCACCCCGACCGCGATCTTCACTGGTGTCCTGATGTCCTGCTTCGCATAGAATCCAGGCGCCAGGATCTTCACGAGGATCAGGCCGATCAGTCCGACGCCGTAGGCAACCAGCGCGTGTCCGGTCATCGTAACGGAATTGGCATCGAACTTGCCGTAGTGGAAAAGAGTCGCGGTCAGCGCTTCGGAAAGCGCGGCGAGCCCGATTGCAGCCGGCAGCGCCAGCAGGAAAGTCAACCGCAGTCCCCAGTCGAGCAGGCCGGAATACTCGTCCTGATCGCCGGTCGCATGGGCCTTGGAAAGACTGGGCAGGAGAATCGTCCCCAAGGCCACGCCCAGCAGCGCGGTGGGAAACTCCATGAGCCGGTCCGCATACGACAGCCACGACACGCTTCCCGTCTCAAGGTGGGAGGCAATATTGGTATTGATGATCAGGCTGATCTGCGCGACCGAGACGCCGAAGACGGCCGGTCCCATCTGCCTCATGACTCGCCTGACGCCGGGATCGGCATAGGCGGTCTTCGGATTCAGGCGTATGCGCGGGAGCATGCCGATGCGAACGAGCGCCGGAATCTGGATCGCCACCTGCAGAATCCCGCCGACCACCACTGCCAGCGCCAGCGCATACACAGGTTGGTCGAGGTGGGGGGCGACGAACAGTGCGGCTGCGATGAACGAGAGGTTGAGCAGGACCGGTGTAAACGCGGGAATCTGGAAGCTGCGCCAAGTGTTGAGAATGCCGCTGGCCAGCGCACAGAACGAAATGAGCGCGATGTATGGAAACATGATGCGCGTCATCGTCACCGAGGTGCCGAGAATCTCGGGTTCGCCATGCAGGCCGGTGGCGACCAGCAGGACAATCACTGGAGCCCCGATCACGCCGATGGCGCTCGTCGCGAGCAGCGCCCACATGAGGACGGTGGCTACCGCGTCCACCAGGGATCGGGTGGCCTCCTCGCCTTTCTGGTTCTTGTACTCGGCGAGGATGGGCACGAAAGCCTGAGAAAACGCGCCTTCGGCGAACAGGCGGCGCAGCAGGTTGGGTATGCGGAATGCGATGAAGAAGGCGTCGGTGTAGGCGGAAGCGCCGAACGCCCTCGCGATGAGAAGCTCTCGCACCAGGCCGGTGACCCGGGAGAGCATGGTCATCCCGGAAACCGTGGCGAGGGTCTTGTGGAGATTCATGGGCCGCAATTATAGCGGCAGCGGTATTGATGGCCGGCAGCATGCGCCGGCGAAACGGTCGCTTGCTCCTTTCCCAAAAAAACGCTATACTCGCCAGCTTTCCAGAATTCTGTCTCGCAGCCGCGAACGCAGCCCGATTTCGTTTAGGAACTTTTTCATGGCAAATTCCGCACAAGCGCGCAAGCGCGCTCGCCAAGCAGTCAAGCATAACGCTCACAATTCCAGCCAGCGCTCGACGCTGCGCACGGCAATCAAGGCGGTGCGCAAGGCGATCGGCCTCGGCGACAAGGCGGCGGCGACCCAGGTTTTCCAATCCTCGGTGTCTATCATCGACCGCATTGCCGACAAGAAGATCATCCACAAGAACAAGGCTGCTCGCCACAAGAGCCGTCTGGCCGCCGCCCTGAAGGGCTTGGCCTGACCTGAGTCGCTTCACCCGCGCGCGGCGCGTGGTGTCACGAATAAGAAAACCCGCGTTGCAGCGCAGCGCGGGTTTTTGTCGTTCAGCGCTTCGC
>DATLGF010000230.1:0-6712 GCA_035540575.1 Noviherbaspirillum sp. | reverse complement strand
GCCTTACCACCGCGTGGAAACGGATCTGTCCACGCTGCCGCGCACCCACACGCACCTGATGGTCAACCTCGGCAATCCGGACGTGGCGTTCCGCACCAGCTTCCTGCCGGCGGACGGCGTCGGGCTTGCGCGCATGGAATTCATCGTCGCCGAGCACATCAAGGTGCATCCGATGGCCTTGCTGCATCCCGAGCGCATCGATGACGAACAGGTGCGCGCGCAGATCGAGGCGCTCGCGCGCGGCTTCGAGCGGCCCGCGGACATGTTCGTGCGCCAGCTTGCAGAGGGCGTGGGCACGATAGCCGCAGCCTTTCATCCGCGTCCGGTGATCGTGCGCATGTCGGATTTCAAGACCAATGAATACGCAAGCCTGCTCGGCGGGCACTGGTTCGAGCCGCATGAAGAAAACCCGATGATCGGCTTTCGCGGGGCGGCGCGCTACACCCATCCCGCCTATGCGGAGGGCTTCGCGCTCGAATGCGCGGCGATGCGCCGCGTCCGCGAGGAGATGGGGCTGACCAACCTGAAGCTGATGATTCCGTTCTGCCGCCGTATTGTGGAGGCACGTGCGGTGCTCGAGGCGATGGCGCGGCAGGGCTTGCAGCGCGGCGAGAACGGGCTGGAAATCTATGTGATGTGCGAGATTCCGAACAACGTGGTGCAGGTCGACGCCTTCGCCGCGCTGTTCGACGGCTTCTCGATCGGCTCCAACGATCTCACCCAGCTGGTGCTGGGCGTGGATCGCGACTCCGAGATCGTCTCCTTCGATTTCGACGAACGCGACGAAGGCGTGAAGATCATGCTGCGCCAGGCCGTCGAAGGATCGCGCCGCAACGGCCGGCATTGCGGCATCTGCGGCCAGGCGCCGTCCGACTATCCGGAAATGGCCGAGTATCTGGTGGAGATCGGCATCGATTCGATCAGCCTGAATCCGGACACGCTGATCAAGACGGCGCGGCGCCTGCTCGACGTCGAGCGGCGGCTCGGACGGCCGGCACGGCACTGACTCAGTGTGGCTGTTGCTGCAGATACAGGCGCACGAAGTCCAGCGACGAGACGATGCCCTGCAGGTCCTCGTTCTTCATCACCAGCACGTGGTGCACCTTGTGCGTGAGCATCAGGCGCGCGACCTCCGACAGCGGCGTTTCCGGCGTGACCTCGATCGGGCGGTAGGTGCATATCTCCCACGCCTGCACCTGTGTCGGGTCCTTGCCGGTGGAGTGAAACTTCACCAGGTCGGTCGATGTGATGATGCCGAGAATCGATCCGTCGCTGTCATACACCGGCGCGGAGGAGACATGCTTGGCGCGCATCATCGCTTCCACCTCGGCAACGCTGTCGTCCATGCTCATCGGACTGACGATGCGCTGCATGATGGACGTCACGGGCTGTTCCATCGCTTCGCCTGCTGAGGTTTTCCGCGCAAGCCGAAACGCTTGCACGGCGTTTGCATGCTGCCAGCATACCCATCGGCGCGACGCCGGGCTCGCGCCACATGGAAGCGTTTGATGCATCTCAAGGCCGCGCCCGCCGCCGGCAGAAGGCGGGACACATCCGGCCGCGCATGCATCCAATTTCGATGGTTGCCCCCTCCAGCATGCTGGTGTTTGCCCTGGAAGCAAGTTCCGGATTCGGCCGGCGCGTCGCCGGACATCTGGGCATGGAGCTTGCCCCGCACGAGGAGCGCCGCTTCGAGGACGGCGAACACAAGGCCCGGCCGCTGCAGAGCGTGCGCGGCCGCGACGTGTTCGTACTCCACTCTCTCTACGGCGACGGCGCGGCAAGCGCAAACGACAAGCTGTGCACGCTGCTCTTCTTCATCGGCGCCTTGAACGATGCGGGCGCGGCGCGCGTCACGGCGGTTGCGCCTTATCTCGCCTATGCCCGCAAGGACCGCAGGACCAAGCCGCGCGACCCGGTCACGACCCGCTATGTCGCCGCGCTGTTCGAGGCGGTCGGCGCGGACGCGGTGATGACGATGGATGTGCACAATCTCGCCGCCTACCAGAACGCCTTTCGCTGCCTGACCGTGAACCTGGAGGCGCGGCCGCTGTTCATCGCGCATTGCGTGAAGACGTTGGCCGGACGCGATCCGGTGGTCGTTTCTCCGGATGCCGGCGGCATCAAGCGAGCGGAGGCATTTCGCGAGGATCTTGCCCGCGCGCTCAATGTGCCGGTCGGCATGGCGTTTGCCGAGAAATACCGCAGCGAAGGCAGCGTCAGCGGCAGCATGCTGGTCGGCGACGTCTGCGGGCGTGACGCCATCATCGTCGACGACTTGATCAGTTCCGGAACGACGATTGCGCGTACCGCGCATGCGTGCAGCAAGCATGGCGCAGGGCGGGTGATGGCACTGGCCAGTCACGGCCTGTTCGCTGCGGGCGCAGCGCAGGCGCTGGCCGAGCCGGCGCTCGCGCAGATCGTCGTCACCGACACGGTCCCGCCGTTTCGCCTGCCTGCCGGACCGGTGCGCGACAAACTGACCGTTCTCGACAGCACGGCGCTGTTCGCGGAAGCGATCCGGCGTCTTCACGAGGGCAGGTCGCTCAGCGAATTGCAGGCGTCCTGATATTTTTGCGCGAGCATCAGATAGGCAGTGGCCCGCTTCGGCCATTCAGCCACGTCGCGAAAGCGTTCCTCATCGAGGTGGCGGATCGCCAGGCGCGCCCGCACGGCCGCGCGCAGGCTCCGATAGAAGCAGGCGAGCAGCGGATGCGGACGGTCGCCGGAAACATCGTAATAGGCGTTCATCAGCGTGGCCGCATGCCCCGACGCGAACTGCCGCTCGAGTTCCAGAGTGAGAAAGGCCAGTTCGTCGATCGGGTCGACCAGGCGCAGCTCCCGTGAAAACTCCAGGCAATCGATGATCGCGATCTGCGGATGCAGGCACACGTGCTCCGGGCGCAGGTCGCCATGCCCCTCGACGATGTGACCGTCCTCGACGCGTGCCACGAAGACCGAGCGCCGCTCCTGCAGCACCGCGCGCTGCGTCTCGCACAGGCGTTCGATGTGGCCTGCGCTCAGCCCGTACTCCGAGCGGCACAGGTCGCGCAGGTTCGCATCGATCTCGCGCTCCAGCCCCGCCAGGTAGGCGGCGACCGAGATGCCCGCCGGTTCGGCGGTGCTGTAGAACTGGGTAAGGCAGCGTGCCAGCCGCAGGATGTCGCGGCGCGTCACGTACAGGTCGCGCACCGCGTGGTCGAGCATGTCGCGCTCTGCCAGACGCTGCATCTTCACCAGCCAGTCGATCGGGCGGCCTGGCGGCCCGAGGTGCAGATGGCCGCGCCAGTCGATGCACAGGGGCTCGACGTCGAGGTAGACGTTTGGAGCCAGGCGCCGGTTCAGGCGTAGTTCTTCCTCGCAGTAATAGTGGCGCGCGGCCACGCTGCGAAAGTCGAGATGCTCGTGCCAGACCGGCTTCTTGAGCTTCCAGGCGTGTCGGGTGGTGAGGAACACCCACGACATGTGGGTCTCGATCGCGCCCACGGTGAAATCGGGCGCTTCGCCGTAGGCGTGCGGATCGCGCAGGAACTCGACCTTGCGTTCGAGAGGGATGCTGTTGTTCGTCGGTGAATGCGTCATCGCGGACCGGTGCGGCAGAGGTGCCCGAGCAGAGTCGCCCCGCTCAGGGCGGCACTGGCCGTCGCCGCGCGAGAATGGCCGCCACCTCGGCGTCGCTCACCTGGGTGAAACGGTTATAGTAGAGGCTGACGGCGCCGAAATACTCGGTGTCGTACAGGCACACGACCTTGTCCGCCAGCGGCCTGACCTTCTCGAGGCTGGACGTCGCCGCGACCGGCACCGCGCAGACCAGTTCAGCAGGTTCCCTGGCGCGCGTCGCATGCAGTGCCGCGATCATCGTGGCGCCGGTGGCGAGTCCGTCGTCGACGACGATCGCGACCCGGTCCTTCGCGTCGATCGCCGGCATGAAAGGGGTATAGTCTGCGCGCCGCTTTTTCAGGATCGCCAGTTCGTCCGCCTTGATCTGTTCCAGCAGCGGTCCGCTGGTCATGATGTCAGGCGCTTCCGGCTGGATGTAGACCCAGCCGGTCTCGTCGATCGCGCCTATCGCGTATTCGGGATCGATCGGCGAGCCGAGCTTGCGCACCAGGACAAGGTCGAGTTCACCCTGCAGGCGTTCGGCCAGGATGCTCCCCATCGGAACTGCACCACGCGGAATCGCCAGTACCAGCGGCTTGCGGCCATGGTATTCGGAGAGCTGACGCGCCAGCGCCTCGGCAGCGTCGTTGCGGTCGGCGAACATGCGATGCGGGGCCATGCGGGCAGGGTAGGCGCTCTGGACGGTGGCGGCTTGTGCCAGATCATTGCGCGACGCTCCCGCAACGGCTTGCCGCGCGGCAGTTCGCTTGAGCGCATGCAAGATTGAGCGAAAAGGCATGTCAGGGGATGCGCGCGCCATGGACGGCAGTCGTTGCAGCGCCTAGTCTGATAGAGCAACGCATCAACCAGGCATGCCGAGGAGGAATCATGGCTTACAAGACGATCCTGCTACACGTGGACGATTCGAGAAACGCGTCCGCCCGCATTGCGCTCGCCACGCAACTGGCGCTCCGGGAAGAGGCCCATCTGATCGGGGCGGCCTGGATCGGCAGTTCGCCGTATGTCGTGGAGTCGATGATGGCCGGCATGGACACGCCCTTGATCGCCGGCTACCTGGACGAACTGCGCCAGCGCGCGCAGGAACAGCTTAAGCGTTTCGAGCAGGCGGCGCGTGACGCCGGCCTTGCTTCATTCTCCACGCGCCCGGTCATGAACGAGCCGGCCGGTGGCTTGAGCGCCGCGGCCCGCTACGCCGATCTGTGCATCCTGAGCCAGTACGACCGCGATAACGCCTCTCCGTCGGACAGCCCGGACCTGCCCGAGCATGTGGTCATGCGCAGCGGCGCGCCGGTGCTGGTCGTTCCCGCCGGCTGGGCCGCGAGCCCCTTCGGCCAGCACCTGCTGGTCGCATGGAACGACAGCGCGGAAGCCTGGCGCGCGATCCATTTCGCGCTGCCGCTGATGAAGCGCGCGCAGGCGGTCGACCTCGTGACGCTATATAAAGGCGAACTCCCCGCCGCCCCCGAGGAGCGCCCCGGCGTGCGCATGGCGGCGCTGCTGGAGCGGCACGGCATCAAGACCGAGCTGATCGAGAAGCCGGCCGAAGGCGAAACCGGGACCGCGCTGGTCGCGCTTGCCCGCCAGCGCGGGGTCGACGGCATCGTCATGGGCTGCTATGGCCATTCGCGCGTACGCGAGGTGGTGCTGGGCGGGGTCACGCGCCGGCTTCTGCAGGACATGCACGTGCCGGTGCTGATGGCGCACTGACGCCTGCCTGACGCCGGACGACTTAGTCACAGCTCCTGTGGGTATCTCGGTGGACAAGGTTGGGGCAGCCTTGCCAAGTGATTGAGCCGCAAGGAGAAATTCCGGTTGACGAAAAACAATGCAGATATTGCTGCGCGAGCCCGGAATGGGTTTTAACGGCGCGGAAAAGCAAAAAGGCCAATCTTGCGATTGGCCTTCGAAACTTTTTGGTCGGGGCGAGATGATTCGAACATCCGACCCCTTGCACCCCATGCAAGTGCGCTACCAGGCTGCGCTACGCCCCGACGAAAGCGCACATTATAGCAGAGCCGCTGCAACTATTGCCACGCGCGCCTGAGCGCGAGCGTCCTGCGCCATTCCACCCCATAATGCTGCTTTTCCGGCGCGACATCCGCGCAGGATTCTCGTTTCGCCTTCCCCATGCAGATCAAGATCAGCCAGCAGTTCGACAGCGGTGCGATAGAAGTGGTCCGCGCCGACCATCCTTCCGATATCGACCTTGCGCTCCG
This sequence comes from Noviherbaspirillum sp., assembly GCA_035540575.1. Lineage (GTDB taxonomy): Bacteria > Pseudomonadota > Gammaproteobacteria > Burkholderiales > Burkholderiaceae_D > Noviherbaspirillum. Next base: position 875 of record DATLGF010000230.1, on the reverse strand, counting down.
TCCCGATTCGCACGCCGACGTACGCCAGTGGTTCCACTTCCGGCTGCAGGGCGCCGCCGGCCAGCCGTGCCGGATGCGCATCCTGAATGCGGCCGGCGCCGCCTTTGCCGACGGCTGGCACGGCTACCAGGCCTGCGCCAGCTACGACCGCCTGAACTGGTTCCGCGTGCCCACGCGCTACCAGGACGGCGTGTTGACGATCGAGCATGCGCCGGAACGTGACAGCGTCTATTACGCCTATTTCGAACCCTACAGCTGGGAGCGCCACCTGCAGCTGCTCGGCCGCGTGGACGGCGGCCGGGCGCGCGTGGAGGACATCGGCACCACCGTGGACGGACGCGACCTGAACATGGTCGTGGTCGGCGACCCGCTCGCGCGCAGGAAGATCTGGGTGATCGCGCGCCAGCACCCGGGCGAGACGATGGCCGAATGGTTCGTCGAGGGCATGCTCGATGCGCTGCTCGATCGGGCCAATCCGATTGCGCGCCGCCTGCTGCAGGAGGCGGTGCTGTACGTGGTGCCGAACATGAATCCGGACGGCAGCGTGCGCGGCAACCTGCGCACCAACGCGGCCGGCGCAAACCTGAACCGCGAGTGGATGGCACCCTCGGCCGAGCGCAGTCCCGAGGTCCTGGCGGTGCGCAACCGTATTCACGCCACCGGCTGCGACCTGTTCCTGGACGTGCATGGCGATGAAGCCTTGCCCTACGTGTTCGTGGCCGGTTGCGAGATGCTGGAAGGGTTTACGCCGGCGCAGGCCGCCGCCCAGCAGGCCTTCGTCGACGCGTTCCGCCGCGCCAGCCCGGATTTCCAGACCGAGCATGGCTACGCGCCGAGCAAGTACCGCGAAGACCTGCTGCAACTGGCGTCGAAGT
>DATLGF010000229.1:0-6553 GCA_035540575.1 Noviherbaspirillum sp. | reverse complement strand
CTTCAGGATGGGCACCGCGGCCGCCCATTTCTGCCGCACGTTGGGCGAGACCATGTAGCCGCGCGAAGCCAGGTCGATCGCCGGCTCGAGCAGTTTGCCGAAAGGCAGCTTGCCGAAGCGCTCCGACAGTTCGACCCAGCTTGCGACCATGCCCGGCACGGTGACGGAATCCCAGCCGCGCTGCGGCATCTTGTTGCCGTGCTTGGCGAAGTATTTCGGCGTCCACGCGGCCGGGGCCGGCCCCGAGCCGTTCAGCCCGTGCAGCGCATTGCCGTCCCAGACGATCGCAAATGCATCGCCGCCCAGCCCGCAGGAGACCGGCTCGACGATAGTGAGCACGGCGGCCGCCGCGATTGCAGCATCCACGGCGTTGCCGCCCTTGAACAGCATCTGCAAGCCGGCTTGCGCGGCGAGCGGGTGCGAGGTGGACACGACATTGCGCGCGAAGAGCGGCGTGCGCGGCGTGGGGTAGGGGTTCTGCCAGTCGAACGGGATCATGCGGCGCTCCTTGGGGTTGGACTGCTTCGTTCAGGCACTGGTGCGGGAATACAGGTCGTCCCAGTGCGGGTTGCCTTCGGTGATCAGGGCCGTTTTCTTGTCGCGCCGCCAGCCCTTGAGCTGCTTCTCGCGGCTGATTGCGGCGATGACGTCGGTCGTCTGCTCGAAATAGACGAGCCGGTCGACGTTGTACTGCCTGGTAAAGCCGGGGATGCGCTTCTGCTTGTGCTCCCGGATGCGGCGCACGAGGTCGTTGGTGACGCCGATGTAGAGGACCCGGGAGACGCTGGCTGTGATGTAGACGTAGTAGCAGCGGTTCATGGCCGGGTTCCTCACTGATTCGGAACGACAGGGGGTGTTGCCGGAATGACAGCGGATGATTCTAGCGCAAGTTGCGTTTGGGGGACGGCGCCGTTTTGGCGGATGAGGTCCCTCGCTTCGCTCGGGACGACAAATTTGAAATCATTTGACTCATTGAGCGCTGTTGCTTGGCAAGCGGATGAGGTCCCTCGCTTTGCTCGGGACGACAGGCAGGAGGAATTTTGTCGTCCCGGGCAAAGCGAGGGACCTCATTGTCTTGGAGACCACCAGACTCTCAGACGACCGAGCGTAAGCTCCAAGCCCTACGCCACCCCGCGCGCCCTCAAGCCCTTGACCTCGTCCGCACTCATCCCGAGCACCTCGCAGAGCACCTCCTCGGTATGCTGCCCCAGCAAGGGCGGCGCACCCTCGTGCGTGGTCGGCGTGGCCGACATCTTCATCGGGCTCCTGACCAGCGGCACCTTGCCGGCGGACGGATGATCGAGTTCGATGCGCATGCCGCGGGCAACGACCTGCGGATTCTCGAAGACTTCGTCGAGCGTGTTGATCGGCCCGCACGGCACGCCGGCCGCTTCCAGCGCGTCGATCCACTCCTGCTTCGTGCGTGCCTGCACCATCTCCGCAAGGATGGGCACCAGCGTTTCGCGGTGGCGCACACGCATCGGATTCGTCGCGAAGCGTTCATCGACCGCCAGCTCCGGCCGACCGCCCGCCTCGACGAAGCGGCGGTATTGCCCGTCGTTGCCGACCGCAACGATGATGTGGCCGTCCGACGTGGCGAAGGTCTGGTAAGGCACGATGTTCGGATGCGCATTGCCCCAGCGCCGCGGCGCGTTGCCGCTGGCCAGGTAGTTGGTCGCCATGTTGGCCAGCATCGCCACCTGCACATCGAGCAGGGCCATGTCGATGTACTGGCCCTCGCCGGTGCGGTCGCGATGCGCGAGCGCGGCCAGCACCGCGATGGTCGCGTACATGCCGGTCATCAGGTCCGAGATCGCGATCCCCGCCTTCTGCGGTCCGCCGCCGGGCAGGTCGTCGCGCTCGCCGGTGATCGACATGAAGCCGCCCATGCCCTGGATGATGAAGTCGTAGCCGGCACGCTGGGCATACGGGCCGTCCTGCCCGAAGCCGGTGATCGAGCAGTAGACGAGATCGGGCTTCTCCCGCTTGAGCGATTCGTAGTCCAGTCCGTATTTCTTCAGCTGCCCGACCTTGTAGTTCTCCAGCACGACATCGGCTTCGCGCGCAAGCCGGCGCACGATGTCCTGTCCCTCGGGCGTGGCGATATCGAGCGTCACCGAGCGCTTGCCGCGGTTCGCGGCGAGGTAATAGGCCGCTTCGCTGGTGTCGCGGCCTTCGCTGTCCTTCAGGTAAGGAGGCCCCCAGTGGCGGGTGTCGTCTCCCGCGCCGGGGCGTTCGATCTTGATCACGTCCGCGCCCAGGTCTGCGAGGTTCTGGGCGCACCAGGGGCCGGCCAGTACGCGGGTGAGATCGAGGATGCGGATGTGTCCGAGGGCTTTGTTGTTCAGTGGCGAATCAGCCATTTTTCGAATTGGTCTGCGGTGAGCGGTTGGGAGAAGTAGAAACCCTGAGCGATGTCGCAGCCGTGTTCGCGCAGGTATTCGAGCTGCTCCGGCGTTTCCACGCCCTCCGCGACGACATCGAGCCCGAGCGGCCTGGCCATCGAAATGATGGCGTCCGTGATGGCGCGATGGTCGCGCCCGTCAGGGAGTCCGCCGACAAGGCTGCCGTCGATTTTAACCTTCCGCACCGGATACTTCCGCAGGTAGGCCATGTTCGAATAGCCGGTCCCGAAATCGTCGATCGACAAACCCACTTCCAGTTCCGCCACGCGGTCCAGCAGCGACGATGCCATCGTGTTGTGCTGCATCGCGGTGCTTTCCTTGATTTCCCACTCGAGCTTCTGCCCCGGTATGCCGGTGCGCTCCAGCGCCTGTTCCAGAGCGGGCAGCAGCGCGCGGTCCATCAGCTGGCTCGCCGACAGGTTGACCGCGATGCGGAAACCGTCCATGCCGGCTTTCTCCCACGTGCGCAGCTGCTGGCAGATGTCGTCAAGCGCCCAGGCGCTGATCGTGTTGATCAGGCCGGTTTCCTCCGCCAACGGAAGAAAGCGCGCCGGCGGCAGTACACCCTGTTCCGGGTGATGCCAGCGCAACAGTGCCTCCACGCAGCGTACCTTGCCGGTGCGGATGTCGATCTGCGGCTGGTAGTAGTGGCGCAGTTCGCGCTCCTCGATCGCGCGGCGCAGTTCGTGTTCGAGCGTATGACGGTCGGTACTTGCTTCGTCCAGACGCGCGGAAAACATCTGGTACTGGTCGCGCCCTGCCGACTTGGCCTGGTACATGGCCAGGTCGGCCTTCTTCATCAGGGTCTCGATGTCGCTTCCGTCCTGCGGATACATCGCAATTCCCACCGACGCCGAAATCTGCAGCTCGCGGCCCTTCAGGCAGAAGGTGTTGCGCATGGTTTCTACGACCTGCTGGGCGATGTCGTCGGCGATGCGCATGTCCGACAGATTGCGGGCCAGCAGCATGAACTCATCGCCGCCCAGGCGCACCAGGATGTCGTCCTTGCGCACCACGTTCTTCAGCCGCAGCGCTGCGGCCTTGAGCAGCTCGTCCCCGACCGAATGGCCGAGCGAGTCGTTCACGGTCTTGAAGCCGTCGAGATCGATGAAAAAGGCGGCCATCGTATCGGCGCCCGCGGTCAGCTGCGGCAGCAGATCTGGCGCCTGCTCGAACAGGAACTGCCGGTTCGGCAGGCCGGTGAGGCTGTCATGGTGCGCCTGGTGCCGCAGCTGCGCTTCGCTGCGCGAGCGCTGCACCTCGTGCATGATCATCGAGATCAGACGGGCGACGTTGTCGACGAACTCGCTCTCGTCCCTGCGCCAGTTGCGCGCTTCGCGCAGGTGGAACAGCGTCAGCAGCCCGATCGCGCCGTCACCGTCGGGAACCGGCACGATCATCGCCGCCTTGATTTCCTCGGCATGGAAGTACTCGCAGTGCAGGGCGGTGCGCGGGTCCTGGTCGACGTCGCCGGCTGCCATCGCCTGTTCACCGTGCAGCACTCGGTAGAGCAGCGGATGGAAATGCCTTGCGAAGGTTGGATGCAGTTCCGGCTCCGAAAAGTTCTGGCGGATGTCGTCGTAGGCAAGCACGCAGCGCGAGGCGGCCGGATCCTCGGTGATTTCCCAGTAGGCGCAGCGATGGATGCCGAGCGCGCGCGCAGTGGACTTGAGAATCACGTTCAACGCCGGGTTCAGATTCGCGTGAGGGCGCTGCGCCATGCGGAACAAGCGGTTCAGGTAATGCAGCTGGCGCTTCTTCTCCGCGGCGATGTTCTGCTGGTGCTGCTGCTGTTCCGTCACGTCCTGGCCGTTGATCAGAATGCCCGCAACCGCATGATGGGAGGCGAGGTTGCGCGCCTGTGCGTGGATATGACGCCAGGAGCCGTCCCTGTGGCGCACGCGCACGACGAAAGGCGCGCTCAGCGTGCCGATGTCGGCGTGCTTCAGAGGCTCGATCGCCGCCTTCAGCCGCCCTCGGTCGTCCGGATGGGCGAGATCGATCAGGCGCAGCCCCTGCAGCTCGCCGTCGTAGCCGAGTTCGGTGGCCAGCGAGCGGCTGGCGTAGTTGAGGGTGGTGTCTGAATCGCAGACGCACACAAGGTCGGGCAGGTAGTCGAGTATGGCCTGGGCCTGCGTTCCCTCAGCCGTGTATTTTTCCGGCGCAAGACGGTGCCCCGCCGGCTGCAACACCCAGATCGTCACCTGCGCCGCGGACGAGGTGTCGACCCTGCTTTCGAGCAGGTCGAAGGTCACCGGCGTGCCATGGCTGTCGAGCAGGCGGATGCGGTCGCCGCGCACCGGCTCCAGCGTCATCGCGCCTTCCTTTCCGCTTGGGAACAATGATTCGACCGGTTTGCCCAGCAGGTCGTCGACCTCGGTGTCCAGCCGCTCGCACAGACCGGCATTGGCGTGGGCGATCACGCCGTCCTTGATGAACAGAAGGCCGGTATCGTTCGCGCCGAGCAGGTCGGACAGCGTCTGCCACTCGGCGGGCAGAAGGAAGTTGGCCCGGTCGAAAGGGGCCGGGTAGTTGCTGGCGGGGTGACTGTATTGGCGGCTGTCAGCAGGCATGGGCGGCGGCGAGAAGGGCGCTGCGCATGCCTGCAGCGGACCCCGGTTCGCTTTCAGGTCGTTGGGGTAACAGATTGGGTTTAGACTACGAGCCGGGACGTTTCATTACACGACATAAATCAACCGATGTGGCTTTATCCCAGGATCGTCGCCCATCGCGGCGGCGGCACGCTGGCACCCGAAAACACGCTGGCGGCGCTCCGCTGCGGGCTCGCCCATGGTTATCGCGCTGTCGAGTTCGACGTCATGCTCAGCAGCGACGGCGTCCCGATATTGATGCATGACCCCGAGTTCGGCCGCACGGTTCCCGGACGCGGCATCGTCGGCGAACTTCCGGCAGCCAGGCTCATGGCTCTGGATGCCGGTTCCTGGTTCAGCCCCTCGTTTGCGGGAGAACCGGTCCCGAGCTTTGAGCAGGCGGCCCGTTTCTGCAAGGAAAACGGCATCTGGATGAACGTCGAGATCAAGCCGGTTCCAGGCTACGAGGCAGCCACAGGTAAAGCGGTGGCGGAGTGGACTGCGCGTCTTTTCCCTGCGGAGTTCGCAGATGCAGACAGGGCAGCGCTGCCGCTCCTGTCGTCGTTCTCCCCGGAGGCCCTGATGGCGGCGCGCCAGGCGGCGCCCAAGCTGCCGCGCGCCTTGCTGGTGAAATCGATCCCGGCCGACTGGCTGGCCCGCCTGCGGGTGCTGGGTGCCATTGCGCTGCATGTGGATCACACCCGGCTCACCGAGCGCCGCGCGCGGGCCGTCAAGCAGCACGGCTTCGGCCTGTTTTGCTATACCGTCAACAGCCCGGGCCGCGCCCGCGAACTGCTGGACTGGGGCGTGGACGCCTTCTGTACGGACCGTATCGACCTGATCAGTCCCGATCCGGCCAGGCTGTGAATGCGGCGCCGGCAACGCCGGTGCAGTCCACTTCGCCCGCCCGCCTCCATATATAATCAGCCGTTTGCATCCAGCCATCCGTCCTTCTGGGCACTGTCACATGAAATCGTCCGAAATCCGCGAGAAGTTCCTGAAGTTCTTCGAATCCAAGGGGCACGCCATCGTCGCCTCCAGCCCCGTCGTGCCGGGCGACGACCCGACGCTGCTGTTCACCAACGCCGGGATGAACCAGTTCAAGGACGTGTTCCTCGGCTTCGACAAGCGCCCTTACACGCGCGCCACCACGTCGCAGAAGTGCATTCGCGCCGGCGGCAAGCACAACGACCTGGAGAACGTCGGCTACACTGCGCGCCACCATACCTTCTTCGAAATGCTGGGCAATTTCAGCTTCGGCGACTACTTCAAGCACGACGCGATCCAGTACGCGTGGGAGCTGCTGACCGACGTCTTCAAGCTGCCGAAGGAAAAACTGTGGGTTACCGTCTACGCGGAAGACGACGAGGCCTACGAGATCTGGAACAAGGTGGTTGGCGTGCCGGCCGAGCGCATCGTGCGCATCGGCGACAACAAGGGCGCGCGCTACGCGTCGGACAATTTCTGGATGATGGGCGACACCGGTCCCTGCGGCCCCTGCACCGAGATCTTCTATGACCACGGCCCTGAGATCCCCGGCGGCCCGCCCGGCTCGCC
>DATLGF010000228.1:0-5392 GCA_035540575.1 Noviherbaspirillum sp. | reverse complement strand
AGAATCACTGTGCTGAATTTCAGCAGCGAGGGCGTGATCAATGAGTACGGCGTCGCGCCGGTGCTGTACAGTGAAAAGCCGTGGCGCCGCGCGATGACGAACACGCATTTCCAGCACGACAGGCAGCGCATCAGTTTTTCCGCGTCGACTGCAAGCTATCCCTATCACGGCGGTGAGCAGGACCGTGCCAGCGTGCTGTGGCAGCTGGCCGGGATCGGCCGGGCTGCGCCGGAACGTTTTGAGGCAGGCGGCGAACTGGAACTGATTGTGGCGGGCACGCGCGACGCGTCGCCGTGGCGCATCCAGATCATCGGCCTGGAGGAAATCGACACCGCGCTGGGCAAAATGACAGCCTGGCACCTGGCGCGCGAGCGCAGGAGCGGAAGCTACGACCAGCGCATCGACGTCTGGCTCGCGCCGGATCGGCACTGGTACCCGGTGCATGTGCGCTATACCCAGGCCAACGGCGACAGTCTGGACCTGTCGCTCTCGCGCCTGACGCTGACCGACGGCGCGCCGGACGCCGAAACAAACAGGATGCAATCGGAAGAATGAACAAACGCTTGTCACACACCATCGGGGCGCTGACCCTGGCCGCACTGGTCGCCCTGCCGGCCGGCGCGATCAGCGCACCGCCGAACGCGGTCAAGTACCGGACCAGCCCCCCGCCCTCGGCGGAGCTGGCCTACAGCATCAAGGCGCGCCAGCGCGGGCTGGTGCTAGAAGGCAGCGCGATGGTGCGCTGGAAGAATGCGGGTCGCCAGTTCTCGGTCATCAACGAAACCCGCTCGAAGCTGATCGGCAAGATACTGGACACGCGCAGCGACGGCATGATCGACGAGTTCGGCCTTGCCCCGCTGAACTTCAACGAGAAGCGTTTCAGCAAGAAACCCACCGCCACCACCTTCGACCGCAAGCAGGGCACGATCAGCTTCTCTTCCTCGGAGGCCGTCTACCCGCTCACGGGTGGCGAACAGGACCGCAACAGCATCGTCTGGCAGCTGGTGTCAGTTGCCCGCGCCGCGCCGACGCAGTTCAAGCCGGGCAGCGAATGGACCTTTTTCGTCGCCGGCCAGCGCGACGCCGAAAGCTGGACCTTCAAGGTGGTCAAGCCGGAACGCCTGAGTACGCCGCTGGGCGACCTGCAGACTGTGCAGGTGCGGCGCCTGCCGCCCGACGGCAAGGGCCAGCAGATCGACCTGTGGCTGGCGCCGCAGCGCGACTGGTACCCGGTGCGACTGCGCTTCGTCGACGAAAACGGCGATTACCTGGAACAGACGCTGGAGCGCATCGCCCGCGCGAGCTGAGCCGGATGCAGCGGGAAGTCGCGCTACAATCCCTCCCCTTTTGCTCCGCTTGCCGCTTCGCTACCAGTCATGAACGCCGCCACCGCATCCGCCGCCAGCCGTGCCCTCGTCCTGTTCAGCGGCGGGCAGGATTCCACCACCTGCCTGGCCTGGGCGCTGGAGCGCTATGCACATGTCGAAACCATAGGATTCGACTACGGGCAGCGCCACGCGATCGAACTGCAGGTGCGCCCGGCGCTGCTGGACAAACTGCGCGCGCTGTCGCCGCAGTGGGCGGCGCGCCTGGGCGAGGACCACATGATCGACCTGTCCCTGCTCGGCAGGATCTCCGAAACCGCGCTCACCAAGGACATGGCGATCGCAATGCAGGACAACGGCCTGCCCAACACCTTCGTCCCCGGGCGCAACCTGCTGTTCATGACGGTCGCCGCCACGCTCGCTTACCGGCGCGGACTCAACGTTCTGGTCGGCGGCATGTGCGAAACCGACTTTTCCGGCTATCCGGACTGCCGCGACGACACGATGAAGGCGCTGCAGGTCGCGCTCAACCTCGGCATGTCCACCCGCCTGGCGATCGAGACGCCGCTGATGTGGCTGGACAAGGCCGACACCTGGCGCCTGGCACAGCAGCTCGGCGGTGCCGCGCTGGTCGACCTGGTCCGCACCGAGACCCACACCTGCTATCTGGGCGAGCGCGGCGCGCTGCACGAATGGGGCCATGGCTGCGGCAGCTGCCCGGCCTGTGAACTGCGCGCGCGCGGCTACCAACGTTTCCTTTTGCCAACATGATGTGCCGATGCCGTGGGTGAACGGGGTCGCACGTGTTGTTCGGGGGCTCTGAGTTGTCCTATTATGTTTCCTGCCGTTAACTAGATAACGACAATCGGCAGAGATGGCAGGAGACAAAAGGCCTTGAACGATTCCGCGAAGCCGCACCGCCACCGCGCGTGGTCCGCTGCCATTTTCGGGCTGGTTTTTGTTGCGGCATGCGCGGTCGGCTATGTCGTCGTGCGCGACGCCGTCAACAAGACCGTCGAAATCCACGCGCTGAGTGTGGCCGAAGTCGTCGCCGCGCAGGCGATGACGGCGCGGTCCGTCTACTCGGCGCAAATTGTCGAAAAGCTCAGGCGCGACGGCTATGGCTCGAATGTCGACGCGCACGAGCTGCCCGGTTTCGTCCCCATCCCCGCGCAATTTCTCAAACTGATCGGTACGAACGCTGACGCCGATGCCGCGTTGTATCGCTTCCGTCCGGTCAGCAAGTGGAACCTGGAACCGGAACAGGGGCTGAGCGACGATTTCCTGCGCTGGGCCTGGCCGCAGCTGGAACAGCAGGACCGTCCGAACCCGGAAGGTCCGATCGAGTGGGCACCGGTGTGGCGCTTCGAATCGCAGCAGGACAAGGGCCGCGTGCTGCGCTACCTGCGCGCCGACCCTGCCGCCCAGATGGCCTGCGTCTCCTGCCATAACAGCTACGAAATGCGCCCCGCCGTGCAGGCCATGCGCACCGCGGCGGGCATATCGACCGGCAAGCAGTGGCAGCAGCACCAGCTGCTTGGCGCACTGGCGATCACGATCCCGCTCGACAACGTCGAGTACGTCGCCGCGCACCAGATCCGCGAGACCGCCGTCCTGATCTTCGGCATCCTGATCGCCAGCTTCGCGGCGATCGCGTGGTTCAGTTTCCGCCTCGCCCGCAGGGATGCGGCGCTGCGCGACACCGTCAGCCAGCTGCAGACCTCCGAGCAGCAGGCGCGGCATGCCAATGCCCTGCTGCTGGCCAAGCAGGGCGTCGAGCGCGCGTTCGCCGAGCTGTCGACCTACCTGCAGGCGATCGACCAGCATGCGCTGGTGGCGGTGACCGATCCGAACGGGCGCATCCTGCAGGCCAACGACAAGTTCTGCAGGACCAGCGGTTACGGCGCCAGCCAGCTGGTCGGCAGCGAACACAGGATCGTGAAGTCCGGCGTGCATCCGGACAGCTTCTTCACCGACCTGTGGGCCACCATCGCGAGCGGCGAGATCTGGCGCGGCGAGATCTGCAACCGAACCGCCGATGGCAGCCTGTACTGGGTCGATTCGGCCATCGTGCCGCTCAAGGACGACGCCGGCCGGATCGCGCGCTACATCTCGATCAGCATCGACATCAGCGAGCGCAAGCGCGCCGAGCAGCGCATGATGTTCATGGCCACGCATGACGTGCTCACCGGCCTGGCCAACCGCAACCTGCTGCAGGACCGTATCTCGCAAGCGATCGCGCACAACCGCCGCAGCAACCGACAGGCCGCCGTGCTGTTCATCGACCTGGACCGATTCAAGACGATCAACGATTCCCTCGGTCACGACGTCGGCGACCTGCTGCTGATCGAAGTGAGCCGCCGGCTGGTCTCGGTGGTGCGCGAGGAAGACACGGTGGCGCGCCAGGGCGGCGATGAATTCATCGTGCTCCTGGCCAGCCTCGACGAAGGCCGCTGCGCCGCGCAGGTCGCGGACAAGCTGCTGCAGGCGGTGGCCGAGCCCTACCTGATCAAGGGCAAGGAACTGCATGTGAGCGCCAGCATCGGGATCGCCCTGTTCCCCGACGACGGCCAGAGCGTCGACGTGCTGCTCAAGCACAGCGACATCGCGATGTACCACGCGAAGGAAAAGGGCCGCAACATCAGCCAGTTCTTCGCCGCCGAGATGAACGTACAGGCGGCCGAGCGCCACGAGATCGGCTCGGAGTTGCGCCAGGCGCTCGCGCGCGGCGAGCTGCGCCTGCATTACCAGCCCATTGTCGAGATGAGGAGCGGCGCCGTCGCCCGGATGGAAGTGCTGCTGCGCTGGGAACACCCGCGCTGGGGACAGGTCTCGCCGCTCAAGTTCATCCCTCTGGCCGAAGACAACGGCCTGATCATCCCGATCAGCGAATGGGTGCTGCGCACCGCCTGCGACCAGCTGCGCGCCTGGCGCGAGGCCGGCTTCGCGGTCCCGCGCCTGTCGATCAATCTGTCGGCGCGGCAGTTCCACCAGCAGGATCTGCTCGAATCGGTTGCCGCCATTCTCGCCGAGACCGGCGTGGACGCCGCCCAGATCGAGCTGGAGATTACCGAAGGCATGCTGATGGAGAACACCGAGCAGGCGGTGGAAAGATTGCGTGCACTGAACGACATGGGTTTCGAGATCGCGGTCGACGATTTCGGCACCGGCTATTCCAGCCTCAACTATCTGAAGCGCTTCCCGATCGACACCCTGAAGATCGACCGCTCGTTCGTGATGGACATCGCCAGCGATCCGGACGATGCGGCCATCGTCACCGCCATCATCGCGCTGGCCCACAGCCTTGAGATGCGCGTGGTCGCCGAAGGCGTCGAAGACGAGGCGCAGCTGGCGTTCCTGCGTGCGCAGGGCTGCGACTACTTCCAGGGCTTTTACTTCAGCCGGCCTCTGCCGGCTGCCGATGCCGAGCACGTGCTGCGCCGGTGCTGAAAACGACGGTCGTTCTCGGATGCTGGCGAACCAGATCCGCAGCCACTGAAGCGTGCGCTGGCGATGCCCGGGGCAAGGGCCGTCGCTCCGAGCGAAGCGAGGAACTTCATCCGCTTGCCGCGCGGCGTCGCGTGCCATGCCGATGAGATCCCTGACGCGGGCCGCCCTCACTGCGTTCGGGACGACGGCAATTGGGGACGGTACCCGACGCTGCCATTCCGAGCGACGCGAGGAATCTCGTTCGTCTGCTGCGTGGAGTCGCATGCAGGGATGACGGCTGAGTAAAGCGCGCAGCCGGATCAAAAAAGATCGACGACCCAAAAACGCCCGTCACTCCGGCGCAAGCCGGAGTCCAGCGGCGTTCAAGCCCCCCAACAAGCCCGCTACGCCGCGTGCTGCTTCGCCCCCGCGGCCGGCGCGCCGGGCGATCCGAACTCCTGCAGCAGCTTCGCTTCCTTCTCCTTGGCGGCCTTCAGGTGGCGCTCCTTCACATGACCGAAGCCGCGGATCTCCTCGGGGATGGCGGCGATTGCCACCGCCTGCGGCAGGTTCTTCTCGGTCTGCTTCGGCAGCAGGCCTTCCACCGTGGCCATGTAGTCGCGGATCAGCGTGCGCTC
>DATLGF010000227.1:0-4228 GCA_035540575.1 Noviherbaspirillum sp. | reverse complement strand
CTGTTCGACCGCGCAGCCAACATGTCGCTGGGCGGCGCCTGGGGTACCCTGTCGATGGGCCGTATGCTGTCCACCGGCTTCCACTCCATCGCTGCTTATGAACTGACCGGCACCGCCAACTACGGCCTGATCGGCCGCCAGTTCGGCTACACCGGCGGCACCCGTAACAACAGCGAGTTCCGTTACACCTCCCCGAACTTCGGCGGCTTCACGGCTGCTCTCGGTTACATCACCAGCACCGACAACGCTTCGCCTGACGCAGAAATCGGCCTGAACGTGATCTACTCGGGCGGCCCGATCGCTGCTGGTGTGGGCTACACCCGTCTGGGCGCCCCGGTGGGCGGTGATGACCGCGACTGGTCGCTGGGTGGTTCGTACAACTTCGGCGCCTTCAAGGTTGCCGCTTCGTACCACGATCCGGCTGGCGTCAGCAAGGGCTACCAAGCCGGCGTGGGCACCACGATGGGCCCGGTCAGCCTGGTTCTCGACGTTGTGCGTGAAACCGGCACCGGCATCCGCCACACCGACTACCTGGTCGAAGCCAAGTACAGCCTGAGCAAGCGTACCACTGCCTACGCCGTGTTCACCCGCGAAGGCGCTACCGGCGCAGCACTGCCGCGCGGCAACAACTTCGGCGTCGGCCTGCGTCACAACTTCTAATTCTGCGCTGGCATAAGCCAGCCGGAGTTGAAGAACAAAAAACCCGCAACTTCGGTTGCGGGTTTTTTATTGGATGCGCCTTTTGTTTGGATTGCTAACCTGCGCCGCAAGCCCTGCGCCGTCCCGGATGGCCCAGGACGGGCTGGCCTAACCCAGGTTTACACCAAGCGCCATCCGATCGTTCCGCCTCCATCGAGCGGGACCACAGTGGCCTCGCCCATCGGCAGTTCTGCCGGAATTTGCCAGCTTTCGCGGCGCAGGGTCACGGTGCCGGCGTTGAGCGGAAGGCCATAGAACGCCGGGCCGAACCGGCTGGCGAAACCCTCCAGCTTGTCCAGCGCACCCGCCTGCTCGAAGGCGGTCGCGTACAGCTCCATTGCGTGCAGGGCCGTGTAGCAGCCGGCGCAGCCGCAGGCATGTTCCTTCAACCCCTTCGGATGTGGCGCCGAATCGGTTCCGAGGAAGAACTTGGGGCTGCCGGAGGTGGCCGCCTGCACCAGTGCCTGGCGATGCTGTTCGCGCTTGAGCACCGGCAGACAATAGTAGTGGGGACGAATGCCGCCCTTGAAAATCTCGTTGCGGTTGTAGAGCAGATGATGTGCAGTGATCGTGGCGGCAAGATTCTTGTCCGCTTCGGCCACATACTGCGCGGCTTCGCGCGTCGTGATGTGCTCGAACACGACCTTCAGGCCGGGCAGGTCGCGCCGCAACGGCGCCAGCACCTGCTCGATGAAGACCGCCTCGCGATCGAAGATGTCGACGTCCGAGTGCGTGACCTCGCCGTGCACGAGCAGCGGCATGCCGACCTCCTGCATTACCTCGAGCGTCTTCATGCACTTCGACAGCGAAGTCACCCCCGCGTCCGAATTGGTGGTGGCCCCCGCCGGATAGAGCTTCACGCCATGGATGAACCCGCTCTCTCGCGCGCGGCGGATCTCGTCTGCCGGCGTGTTGTCAGTCAGGTACAGGGTCATCAGCGGTTCGAAGCGCTCGCCGGCCGGCACTGCCGCGAGGATGCGCTCGCGATAGGCCGCCGCCTGGGCGGTGGTGGTCACCGGCGGGCGCAGGTTGGGCATCACGATGGCACGCGCGAACTGGCGCACGGTGTGCGGGAGCACGCTGGCGAGGACCGCACCGTCGCGCAGGTGCAGGTGCCAGTCGTCGGGTCGGATGAGGGTGATCGAGTCAGGGGTTGAAGTGGCTGGGTTGGTCATGGCGCTGGTTCCAGATGAATCGCGCCATTTTACCTGCCCCGCCCCACTGATCGGGCTTGGATGCGGACGCTGCGGAGTGGATTTCGTCCCAGGGTCGCTGAGGACGCCGGATCGAGACGGACCTTAGTCGCCGACCTTGTCGGTCGGGAAACGGAACGTGTCGCGCAGCAGATGCCCCATCGGCATGTTCATGTTCGCCCCCTTCGGGGGGATGGGCGCGCGGAACCACTTGTCGTACAGCTTGTAGATGTCTCCGTCGAGGATGAGGCGCCCCATCTCCCGGTCGACCAGCGCCTTGAACTGCGGGTCGTCCTTGCGCAGCATGATCGCGTAAGGCTCGGCAGACAGCGCATCGCCGACGATGGTAAAGCTTTCCGGCTTCTCGCTGTTGGCACGCAGGCCGTACAGCAGCACGTCGTCCATCGGGAAGGCCTCGGCCTGGTTGGCGGCGACCATGTCGAAGGACTCGGCGTGGTCCTTGCCCTCGATGAGATTCAGGTTCAGCGACCGCACCGCGTCACGGTCGTTGAGCAGCTTGACGGTGGTCGTCCCCTTGGTGGTGACGACGCGCTTGTTGCGCAGGTCAGACCAGTTGCGGATGCCGGAATCGGTGCGCACCACCATGCGCGCAGCGGCGATGAAGTGGGGGATCGTGAAGGCGACTTCCTTGCGGCGCTCGGCGTTGTTCGTCGTCGAACCGCATTCGAGGTCGGCCTTGCCTTCCGCGATCGCGGGAATGCGGGTGCTGGGCGTGACCAGCAGGTAGTTGATCTGCAGCGCCGGCAGCTTCAGCTCCCGCCGCACCGCCTCTGCGATCCTGTGACAGAGGTCGACGGCGTAGCCGACCGGCTTCTTGTTGGCGTCGAGGTAGGAAAATGGCAGCGATGCCTCGCGGTGGGCGATAGTGATCGCCTGGGAGGCTCGGATCTTCGCCAGGGTGTCGGCCTGCGCTGGCGCGGCGAACAAGGCAGCGGGAATGGCAAATGCAGCAATACGGCGCAGTGCGGGTTTCATGCTGGGTCTCCCTCTACACGCAGCGTGCGGCCGCCCGGGTAAGGCGGCCGCGATCTAGGGCGGTATCGGATGCTATTGTAAAACGGCAATCTTGTTCCAATGCATTCTTCGCATCGATGGATGCGAAGAATGCATAACGCACTTGATCAGGCCGTTGCGCGAGCCGGCTTGGATTGCCGCGAACCGCGCCGGCGCTGCCACCATATCACCGCGGCGAGCAGCAGCAGGGCGGGGATGAACATCCACTCCTTCGCCGGGCGCTGCACCGGTACTTCCATCCTGGTGATGCGCCAGCCCTGCTCGACGCCGAGGCGGGCGGCCTGGGAGCCGAACTGCACAGTGAGGATCTGCAGCTCCTCGCCCATCGGCACCACGCGCAGGCCGGCGCGCGCGAGCCGCTCGCGTGCCGGGCCGGGTTCGCCAAGCGGCAGCAGCACGCCCTTGGTGATCGTGCGTCCCTCCAGGTTGTCGCCTTCGATCCAGACGCGCTTTTGCGCGTTGCGCGGGGCGGTGTCGGCGAATTCGAGCAGTTGCACGCCAGGCGCTTCCTCGTACGGCGGGTAGAGCTGATCCCACCAGAAGCCGGGCCGGAACAGCGTAAACGTCACCAGCAGCAGCGCGATCGTCTCGTACCAGCGGTTGCGCACCATGAAGTAGCCCTGCGTGGCGGCCGCGAACACCAGCATTGCGATCAGCGCGCTGCCCATCGTCAGGATCAGGTGCCAGGCCGAGTTGATCCCGATCATCAGCAGCTGGGTGTTGAAGATGAACAGGAACGGCAGGATCGCAGTGCGCATGCTGTACAGGAAGGCCGTCACGCCGGTCCTGAGCGGATCGGTGCGCGCGATCGCCGCCGCCGCGAACGACGCCAGCCCGACCGGCGGCGTCACGTCGGCCATCAGCCCGAAGTAGAACACGAACAGGTGCACCGCGATCAACGGCACGATCAGCCCGCTTTGCGCGCCCAGCTCAACCACCACCGGCGCCATCAGCGTGGCCACCACGATGTAGTTCGCCGTGGTTGGCAGGCCCATCCCGAGGATCAGGCTGATCAGCGCTACTAGCAGGAGCATCAGCATCAGATTGCCGCCGGAGAGCAGTTCGACCACTTCCGTCATCACCAGCCCGATGCCGGTCAGCGACACGGTGCCGACGATGATGCCGGCCGCGGCGGTGGCTACGCCGATGCCGATCATGTTGCGCGCGCCGGCGATCAGCCCGTCGATCAATTCGGTAAAGCCGAGCCGGACCGCGCCGAAGTAGTTGCCGCGCCGGCGGAAATACGCCTGGATCGGGCGCTGGGTGAGCATCACGAAGATCAGGAACACGGTGGCCCAGAA
>DATLGF010000226.1:0-7731 GCA_035540575.1 Noviherbaspirillum sp. | reverse complement strand
CAGCAGGACCACGCTGTGGCGGAGATTGGCGAAGGCGGGGTGACTGGCCCCCCACCCTCGAGCGTGCATCGGCCGGCGCACTGCCACCGAGATCTAGATCCACGGCGCCTGAATCCCTTCGCTCTCGAACGCGCGCGCAATCGCCGGCCGTTCCAGGAGCCGGCGCAGATACGGCCCCAGATGCTCGCGCTCGCGCGCCGGGCGCTGCATCGCCCGCGTCCAGCGCGAGACCATCAGCAGGTAGCAATCCACGGCAGTGAAGCGCGCGCCGAGAAAGTACGGCCCACCCTGCTCCACATACGCCCGCTCCAGCAGATCGAACATGTCCGCGACGCGCTCTTGCGCATGCCGCTTCACCTGCGCCCGCGCGGCCTCGTCGTCCGCCAGCCGCTCCGGATAGAAGTAGAACAGCATCTCGGTCTGTACCGTATTGGTCAGGTACATCAGCCACTTGTAGAAGTGCGCACGCTCGGCACTGCCCAAGGGCGGCGCAAGGCCTGCGTCGGGATGGGTGTCGCACAGGTGCAGGCAGATCGCCGCCGATTCAAACAGCACCAGGTCGCCATCGACGAGGGTCGGAATCCGGCCCGCCGGATTGAGCTTCGTGTACTCCGCGCTCTTCTGCGCGTTGACGCTTCGATCGACCAGCGCCAGTTCATAGGGCACGCCCAATTCCTCGAGCAGCATGTGCGGCGCCAGGTTGGCGTTGCCCGGATAGTAATGCAGCCTCATCACTCCCTTCCCCCTTGTCTGTTCAGTTTCCACGAGACGGCTATCATGTCAGCTTCTGCGGTCGCGCCATTATGCAGAACCTGCAACAATGCGTATGGCCGCATTGCGCCGACCGCGCGGTGCACTAGGAATGAAACATGAAGTATGAGAACAACAGCGAGAGCCGGGGACCGGCCTCATTGGAACCGGATTCGCCGTGCATCGGCTACTGCTCGACGGCCTTCGGCGCGGACATCTGCGCGGGCTGCGGACGCACCGCGGAAGAGGTGCTGCAATGGATTTTCATGAGCGAGCAGGAAAAGCGGGACATCTGGACCCGGATTCGCTCGGAAGGCACGGCCATCCGCTTCAAGCGGCAGGAACGGCAGGATCCATAGGCGGCGCATTCCGCGGAATGCGCCTTGCCGAATGACAGGTCAGCCGGCGTTCGTATAGGCGGTCTTCACCGTCGTATAGAACTCCCTCGCGTAGCTCCCTTGCTCACGCGGCCCGTAGCTCGAACCTTTCCTGCCGCCGAACGGCACGTGGTAATCGACGCCAGCCGTTGGTACATTCACCATCACCATGCCGGCCTGCGCGTGCCGCTTGAAATGCTGGGCATGCTTGAGAGAAGTGGTGCAGATTCCCGCCGCAAGCCCGAACTCGGTCTCGTTGGCTACCTTGAGCGCCTCGTCATAGTCCTTCACCTTGATGACGGAAGCGAACGGACCGAAAACCTCCTCCTTGTTGATGCGCATGGCGTTGGTGGTGCGCGTCGCCAGGGCCGGCGTGAGGAAGTACCCCTTGGCGGCCGATTCGATCAGCTCGCCCCCGAACACGCTCGCCCCTTCCTCGCGTGCGAGATCGATGTAGTCAAGGTCCTGCTTGAGCTGCTTGTCATCGACGACCGGGCCGATGTGAGTGTCAGGATTAAGCGGATTGCCAACACGTAGCTGCTTCATGCGGGCCTGCATGGCCTCGACGAAGCGGTCATGGATGCCCTCGGTAACAATCAGCCTGGACGACGCGGTGCAACGCTGGCCGGTCGAGAAGAACGCGCCATTGATGCAGGCCTCCACGGCGGTTGCGAGATCGGCGTCGTCGAGCACGACCATCGGGTTCTTGCCACCCATCTCGAGCTGCACCTTCTTGCCCGATGCGACGCACTTCTGCGCCAGCATTTGGCCCGTACCGACCGAGCCCGTGAAGCTCACGGCGTCCACGTCCTCCGATGCAACGATCGCTTCCCCGACTATCGATCCGCGTCCCATTACAAGGTTGATGACGCCGCGCGGCGCCCCTGCTTCCACGATGATCTTCACCAGCTCCCAGCAGCTCGCCGGAACGAGATCCGCCGGTTTGATGACCACGCAGTTGCCGTAGGCCAGTGCGGGCGCGATCTTCCAGGCCGGAATCGCAATCGGGAAATTCCAGGGCGTGATGAGACCGATCACGCCGAGCGGCTCGCGGGTCACCTCGACGGTCAGGCCGCTCCGCACGGAAGGGATGGTATCGCCGCAGAGCCGCAGCGCCTCCCCCGCGAAAAACTTGAATATCTGGCCGGCGCGTGCGACCTCGCCGACGGCTTCGGCCAGCGTCTTTCCCTCCTCGCGAGCCAGGAGCCTTCCCAGCTCGTCCTTGCGCGCAAGAATGCTTGTGCCGGCACGGTCGAGCAGGTCGAAGCGCTGTTGCGGCGTGGAGAGCGACCACGTCTCGAACGCCTGCCGCGCGGCGGCGATCGCCGCGTGCGTTTGTGCCTCGTCGGCCTGGGCGAACTCGCCGATGACATCGGAGAGATCGGCCGGATTGATGTTGCGGCTGGTCGTGGCACCGGCCACCCATTCGCCGCCGATATGGTTTGCGTAAGTTGTCATGGTGATGTCCTGGAAAGCCTTGCAGAACGACGCCGCCTGCGCTAGGGTGCACCGCAGGCGGCAGCAGGCAAGCACCTCTGCCTGTTATCGGATCACAGGGATGCGACGCCGCGCATGCCGACCTTCGAAGGCGTGCGAACCGTGCCGTTGATCAGCGGCTTGCCGAACTCGGGAATCTCGATCTCGAACACATCGCCGTCCTCGGTGCGCACACCGTCGCCGAAAGACGCAACCGAGGTACCGAAGAACTGGACATGCACGTCGCCCGGGCGCAGGAACTGGTTGTACTTGAAGTGGTGGTATTCGAGGTTGGCGAGCGCATGGCACATGTTGTCCTCGCCGGTCGCGAAGGGCTTCTCCCAGATCACCTCGCCACCGCGGCGAATGCGCACGGTGCCCTGGACATGGCTGGGCAATTCGCCCACGCGCAGCTCCGGGCCGAACGAGCAATAGCGCAGCTTCGAGTGCGGGAGATACAGATAATTCTTTTTCTCCATCACGTGATCGGTCGCTTCATTGCCGATCGCATAGCCGAGCCGGTACGGACGCCCGTCATCACCGATCACGTACAGGCCCACCACTTCGGGCTCTTCGCCTTCGTCATCGGCGAACGACGGCACCGGATAAGCCCGCCCCGGACGGACGACGATGGAGCCGTCTCCCTTGTAGAACCACTCGGGCTGCACGCCCGGCTCATCGCCTGCGGGCTTGCCCCCCTCCAGTCCCCATTTGAACATCCGCATGGAGTCGGTCAGCGTGGCCTCGGCCTCGGCCGCTTGCAGTTTCTGGTGCATTTGATTGCGTGCCGCGGCACTGGCGATATGGGTAAGGCCGGTACCCGCGACGAGGCAGTGGGCCGGATCCTCGTGATCCAGCGGCGGCAGGACGCGGTTCTCGGCAAGCAGCGCATCGTAATCATGGCTGGTACCGGTTCCCAGCTCTTCGATCTGCCGCGACAGCGAGCGCTTGGCCGAGATGGCGGCAAGCGCCAGCTCGCGCATTGTCTTCACGCTGTTGACCTGGCGAATCGTCGCCCCGTCCACCACACCGACGGCGCGCGCACCGTCCACTGTCTCAAACTGAATTAACCGCATCAGGATCTACTCCAAAAGATGAATGGCGCCGGAAACCCGGCATTGAATGAGAGGCGCGGCGCCGCCCGTGCGCCGCGCGGCGCACTTAGCGCGCCTTGGCCATGTCCTCGCGTGCCTGCTTGATCAGGTCGGCACCGATGACGTCGGAAAACTTGTCCACGACCGGCCTGACCATCTCACGCATGCGCGCGTGCTCGGCCGGAGCAAGCGTGGTGACTTCCATGCCATGCCCCTTGAGCACCTGGTGCGCGATGCGGTCGGCGTTGTCGCGCGAGAGCCCGCGTTGATACGGCGCGGATTCGGCGGCCGCTTCCAAAACCAGCTTCTTGTCGGCGTCGGAGAGGCTGCTGAACCACCTCTTGCTCGCCAGGAGGACATACGGCGTATAGATGTGTCCGCTCAGCGTCAGGTACTTCTGCACTTCATAGAACTTGCTGGCCTCGATCAGGCCGACCGGCGTTTCCTGCGCGTCGACAGCCTTGCTTTCCAGCGCGTTGTAGAGCTCCGGATAAGGCATCGGAACCGGATTCGCACCGAGCGCGCGGAACGTCGAGATGAACAGCGGGTTCGGGATCACGCGGATCTTCAGGCCCTTGATATCCTCGACCTTCTGCACCGGACGGCGGGCGTTGGTCATGTGGCGGAACCCGTTATCCCAGTAGGCAAGGCCGACCATGTTGATCGAATCGAGCTTGTCGAACAGCTGGCGGCCGACACGCCCGTCCATCACCGCATCCACGGCCTTGAAATCAGCGTAGAAGAACGGAAGGTCGAAAATCCCGAACTCCTTGATCGATCCGACCAGATTGGAGGTCGGCCCGACCATGATCTCCAGGAAGCCACCCTGCAGCGACGACTGCATCTGGGGTTCATTACCCAGCTTGCCGCTCGAGTAAGGCGTGATGTTGATGCGCCCATTGCTCTTGGTCTTCACCAGTTCGATGAACCGATTCACGCCCTGTCCCACCGGATGCGCCTCGATGGGCACGTAACCGAGCTTCACCTCCTGGGCGGACGCGCCCTGGATGGCAAAGGCGGCGAGCGTCATGGCGATCAGTTTTGCAATTCTCATTGAGGTCTCCTTTGGAAAGATGTCTTGTTGCTTCAGTAAAACCAGGATGCGGGCACCGTCACCAGGCTCGGGAACAGAACGAGCAGCAACAGCACCAGCACCTCGGCAATCAGGAACGGGAGCACGCCCTTCACGGCGCTCTCCATCGGGATCCTGGCCACCCCGCACACGGTGTTCAGGACGGCCCCCACCGGAGGCGTCAGCAGGCCGACGGCCGCGGTCATGATGAACATCACCCCGAAGTAGATCGGGTCGATGCCGGCAGCGTGGACCACGGGCATCAGCACCGGCGTCAGGATCAGGATCGACGGCGTGAAATCGAGCGCCATGCCGATGGCGATGATGAACATCACCATCACGAACATGAGCAGCACAGGCGACTCCATGAAGGGCTCGAGCAGCGCGATGATCTGCTGGGGCACATTGGCCACGGTGATCAGCCAGGCGGGCACCGCCGACGCAGCGACCAGCAGCATGATGACGGCCGAGGTCTTCGCCGCATTCAGCACCGCCTCATACAAGCCCTCCAGCGACAGCTCGCGGTAGACCAGCACGCTGACCAGCAACGCGTAGACAGCGGCCATGACCCCGGCTTCGGTGGGCGTGAAGATGCCGAAGCGCAGACCGGCGATGATGAATATCGGCAGCACGATGGCCCAGACGGCGTCGCCCAGTGCACGCCGGATTTCGGCGCCGGATTTCTTTTCGGGCAGGTCGAACGACTCGCTGCGCGACATCCACCACCAGGCGACGACCAGCGACAGCGCCATCAGCAATCCCGGCACGATCCCGGCCATGAACAGCTTGGTGATCGAGAGGTTGGCCGTCACGCCGAACAGCACGAAGCCGACCGAAGGCGGAATCACCGGCGCGATGATGCCCGTCGCTGCGATAAGGCCGGAGGAACGGCCGATGTTGTAACCGGCCTGGCGCATCAACGGCAGCAACATGACGGCGAGCGTGGCCGTATCGGCGATGGCCGAGCCGGACAGGCTGGCGAGCAGCAGCCCGGTGCCGATCACGACATATCCTAGGCCCCCACGCATATGGCCAAACAGGGACATCGCGGCGGCAACGATACGACGCGACAGACCGCCCGCATTCATCAGCTCGCCGGCGAGCAGGAAGAACGGAATGGTCATCAGCGGATAGCTGTCCGCGCCGTCGATCAGTTTCTGGGCAAGGATCTGCGCTTCGAGGTTGCCCATGAAGATCATCAGCGCAATCCCGCAGACGAGCAACGCGAATGCGATCGGCATGCCCAGGCTCATGGAGCCGAGCAGGGAGCCGATGAATACGAATACCGTCATTTCGCGCCCCCTTCCGCAGTGCCAGGACGCGCAGCATGCTCCGCCGCCCCCGCAGCGCCCTTGGTCCACAACGACACCAGCGAGCGGCGCAGGTTATTCAGCAGGATCAGCGCCATCAACGCCGCGGCGACCAGGCCGGAACCGTACATGGCCGCGACCGGAATTTCCGAGATCGGTGCGACGTTGTACCAGTTCAGCTGCGTCTGCACCCAGCTGCCCGACCAGAGCAGCCAGCAGCACCACAGCATTAGCAGATGGCTGACCCAGTAACAGACCAGCTGCGCGCGCGCCGGCAACCTGCGCACGAGGGTATCGACGCCAAGATGCACGCCATCCTTGAGGGCGATGATCGCGCCCAGGAAGGTGATCCACACAAAGATGAAGCGCGACACCTCTTCCGAAATCGCCAGACCCGAGTTGAAGCCGTAGCGCAGGACGACGTTACCGAACACCATCAGTCCCATCACGGACATGCCGAGCACGAGCAGATGCTCGAGGACCCGGTGCGGCCCAAAGCCTTTCCTTGCCATGTATATCTCCAGTGATCTTGTGATTTTTATGCGTGCGCCTGTCGAAGGGCGCACGGCAAGGCGCTCTCAGAACGCCTGTTCGAGCAGCGCCATGTAGTCTTCCGCGCTGGCGGTGCGCGGATTCGTCTTGTGGCTGTGGTCAGCGAGCGCGCCATCCACGATGCTCGGAAAGAGATCGCGCGTGACACCCAGCTCGGACAGTCCGGTCGGAAGCCCGAGCCGCTCGCTCATCGCGCGCAGCGCCGGTGCGACGGCATCCCCACCGGGGAGTGCCATGGCATGAGCGATGCGATCCAGCTTCTTTTCGTCGCGCATCGAAGTGCAATCGCGATTGAATGTGACAACCGCCGGCAGGAAGATCGCATTCAGCGTGCCGTGGTGCAGGCGCGGGTTGATGCCACCAAGCGAGTGGCTCAGGCTGTGCACGCATCCCAGGCCTTTCTGGAACGCCATGGCCCCCTGCATCGAGGCGCTCATCATGTTGAGCCTCGCTTCGCGGTCGCCGGGACCGCGCGTGGCGCGCTCGATGTGCGCCCAACCGCGCCACAGGCCGTCGAGCGCGATGCCGTCGGCGGGCGGATTGAACGCCGGCGCCATGAAGGTTTCGAGGCAGTGCGCAATGGCATCCATGCCGGTCGCGGCGGTGAGCATGGGCGGAAGACCCATCGTCAGCTCCGGATCGCAGATGGCCGCCTTGGGGACCACGTGAGGCGAAATGATGCCGACCTTGCGTCCGTCTTCGAGAATCAGGATTGCGCCGCGCCCAACTTCACTGCCGGTTCCCGCGGTTGTAGGGATGGCGATCACCGGAGCCGTTGCGGAGGTGATGCGCGCCATGCCCCCTTCGATCACCGCGAAGCTTTTCAGCGGACCGGTATGCGTGGCGCAGATCGCCGCGCCCTTTGCCAGATCGATCGATGAACCGCCGCCGACGGCGATGATGCCGTCATGGCGCCCTTCCCGAACCTGCTCCGCTGCGGCGCGCACGGCAGCCTCGTGCGGATTGGGCGGGGTCTGATCGAACACACCCGCGCATGCGGGGTCGGACAGCTGCGCGAGAACCTTGTCGACGATGCCTGCCGCCACCACGCCCTTGTCGGTGACCAGCAGCGGACGACGCACACCCAGGCGATCGCACTC
>DATLGF010000225.1:0-4200 GCA_035540575.1 Noviherbaspirillum sp. | reverse complement strand
TTGCGCGCACGCGGCATCTGCTCGTTCATCACGCAGCAGAACACGTCTTCCAGTGTGACCAGCGCAGGCGTGCCGGCGAGCGACCATGCCGGTTCGTGACCGTCATGCACGGTGAGGAGCCCTGCGCGCCCAAGCGCGGCGCAGCACGCCGTGATCTCGGCTGCGCAACGGCCGGTGTCGTCCTCGAGCTGAGTCAGATGAACCTTGCGGGGAGCGCTTGAAACGAGGCGGGCGAGGATTTCGGTGGTGGCGAGAAAGCGCGCATGCAGCGCACTGTTGCCCAGGATGCAATCATCGAAGGGAAGCATTCATGTCTCCTTTTGGGTCTTCATGCGGCACGCCGGTTCGTGGCCGGCTGCTTCGCGTTGTCGGGGCGGACCGACTTGTTCTTGTATGCCCCGCCATAGCCGCTTTTCCAAGATATTGAAAAAGCGGCCACGGATAGGAACGGAACTTTAGGGGCAAACGCCAGCCCGCGCCATTTCGCTCCTTGGCGCGGGTTGATGCGAGTTGATGCTAGAATCGCGTCACCTCGCATCAATGTTTTCCGGTGGAAATATGCCAGGTTCGCTCCCTGCCCGCACCCTGACCGCCCAGCGCGAATTCGGCGAGAACCTGCGCATGCTGTGCAGCTATTACCGTTCCGTAGCCGATGTATGCCGCAAGCTCAACATCAACCGCGCCCAGTTCAATCGCTATCTGAACGGCACCAGCAGGCCGTCCAACCATACGCTGGAGCGCATCTGCGAATTCTTCGGCGTGGAACCATCGGAGATACATCTCCCGCATCAACAGTTCAGGCAGGTTGTGCAAGTGCATCCGCGCCAGCGATCGGAACATCTCGCCTACGTGGACCACATCGCGCGCCTGCAGCAACAGCCTTCCGCGCGGAACGACAAATACCTCGGCTACTACTACGAGTACTACCACTCGATGAGCGCTCCCGGGAAAGTGCTGCGCGGCCTCGTGCGCATTTTTCTCCACGAAGGCGCGGTGTATCACGAGCGGCTCGAGCGCTTTCCCCAGCACGCCAACCTTGACCAGACGTATCGCTGCAAGTACCTCGGCGCGACCTTCTTTCTGAACGACCGCATCTTCCTGACGGATTACGAATCCCTGTCCGGCAACGAGATCGCGCACACGGTGCTGTATCCGACCTACAAGAACCGCGTCGCGCGCCTGTCGGGCCTGATGCTCGGCGTATCCGCGAGCAATCAGCGCGCGATCGCCTGCACCCGCGTGGTGTTCGAGTTCCTGGGAAAATCGATCGATGTGCGCGCCGCCTTGCGCCGCTGCGGACTGTTCGATCCGGCAGAAGGTGCGGTCGACCGCACGATTCTCAAAGTGATCGATAATTCCGCTCACAAGGACCGGCACCACTTCTACACGATCCCCCTCTGAGCGATGCTCCCGACCCTGATCGACCGCGGCCACGAGCCGTACGAGACCACGTATGCCGCGATGCGTGCGTTTACCGACGCGCGCAGCGCCGACACCCGCGACGAACTGTGGATCGTCGAGCATCCGCCGGTATTCACGCTGGGGCTCGGCGCCGATCCATCCCATGTGCTCGATGCCAACGGCATTCCGGTCGTGCAGACCGACCGCGGCGGGGAAGTGACTTACCACGGTCCGGGGCAAGTGGTGATCTACCTGCTGATGGACCTGCGCCGCCGCCCGGGCAAGCGGCTGTTCGCGCGCGAGTTCGTGCACAAGATCGAGCAGGCTGTGATCGACACCCTGGCCACGTATAATCTGGACGGCGAGCGCAAAGCCGGCGCGCCCGGCATCTACGTCAGCGATGGCCGCTGGAAAGGCGCGAAAATTGCCGCGCTGGGCTTGAAGGTCCGCGGCAACGGCTGCACCTATCATGGCGTATCGCTGAATGTGGGAATGGACCTGCGTCCGTTTTCCGGGATCAACCCTTGCGGCTATGCCGGGATGGCCACCGTGGACATGCGCACCCTTGGCGTGGAGCGCCCCTTGCACGAAGTCCAGCAGGCGCTGGCCCGCACCCTGATCGAATACCTGAAATCCTGACCGCCGCGGCCCGCCCGCGCCCCCGACGACCATCATGAGCACCGACAAACAGCCTCTTGCCTCCACCGCCTACAACCCCAGCGAAAAGCAGAAAGGCGCCGGCAAGACCGCCCGCATCCCGATCAAGATCGTGCCGTCGGAAAAGCTGGCCAAGCCGGACTGGATCCGCGTGAAGGCGGCGTCGCCGTCGACGCGCTTCTACGAGATCAAGGACATCCTGCGCGCAAACAAGCTGGTCACCGTGTGCGAGGAAGCCAGCTGCCCGAACATCGGCGAATGCTTCGGCAAGGGCACCGCGACCTTCATGATCATGGGTGACAAGTGCACGCGCCGCTGCCCGTTCTGCGACGTCGGCCACGGCCGCCCCGATCCGCTCGATGCGGAAGAACCGGAGAACCTGGCCAGAACCATCGCCGCGCTGAAACTGAGCTACGTGGTGATCACCTCGGTGGACCGCGACGACCTGCGCGACGGCGGCGCCGCGCACTTTGCCGAGTGCATCCGGCGCGTGCGCGAACAGTCGCCGCACACCCGCATCGAGATCCTGACCCCCGACTTCCGCGGCCGCATGGACCGTGCGTTGGAGATCCTGAAGGCCGCACCGCCGGACGTGATGAACCACAACCTCGAAACCGTGCCCCGCCTGTACAAGGAGGCACGCCCCGGCTCGGACTATGCGTATTCGCTGAGCCTGCTCAAGCGCTTCAAGGAACTGCATCCGGACACGCCGACCAAATCCGGACTGATGGTGGGCCTGGGCGAGACCGATGAGGAAATCCTGCAGGTGATGCGCGACCTGCGCGCACACGATGTCGACATGCTGACCATCGGCCAGTACCTGATGCCCTCCGGCGACCACCTGCCGGTGCGCCGCTACGTGCATCCGGACACGTTCAAGATGTTCGAGGAAGAAGCCTACAAGATGGGGTTTGCCCACGCGGCCGTCGGCGCGATGGTGCGCAGCTCGTACCACGCGGACCTGCAGGCGCATCAGGCCGGGGTGGCCTGAGGTCGGTTGCCCCTCGGCGAACCAGCGCCCGGCCGCGGCCTCAGGCCGCCAGCGCCTTCTCGATCAACTGGTGGAAGGCCGCGAAATCCGGCTCGCCGACGTAGCGCTTGATGATCTGGCCATCCTTGCCGATCACGTAGGTGGTGGGCGTGAGCTTGACGTCATTGAACGAATGCGCGACCTGCCCGGTATGGTCAAGCGCAACGGTAAACGGCAGCTGGCGCGTCTGTGCGAAATTCACCACGTAGTTCGGCGGGTCGTAGTTCATCGCAACTGCGATCAAGTCCAGCCCCTGCCCCTTGTACTTCTCATAGGTCTGCACCAGGGCCGGCATTTCCTTCACGCAGGTCACGCAACTGGTTGCCCAGAAGTT
Organism: Noviherbaspirillum sp.; assembly: GCA_035540575.1. GTDB lineage: Bacteria > Pseudomonadota > Gammaproteobacteria > Burkholderiales > Burkholderiaceae_D > Noviherbaspirillum. Next base: position 778 of record DATLGF010000225.1, on the reverse strand, counting down.
CACGACCACCACCTTGCCGCGCAGGCTCTGCATCGTGATCTGCTCGCCGGTCAGGCTGGAAAAAGTGACGTCCGGCGCGGTCTGGCGCGCAAACAGCGAGAAATAGGCAGCCAGGGCGATCGCCAGTGCGAGCACGGTTGCGACAAGTTTGATCCAGAGCGGCTTCTTGGACGGAATGGCGGAGGCTTGCATGGCGTGGATATGCGGGAGGAGGGGACGGCCCAATTATAGACTTCGAACCGCCCGCATGCCGGCTACCAGTGATGGGCGGTATAGCTGTCGGCCACTGCGGGCGGAACCGGCGCTTCGATGGCCGCACAGATCGCCCGCAGCAGATCGGCCAACCCGACCGGCATCGGATCGCGCCGCCCGCCCGCGGCCAGTAGCGCCTTGATCAGCACCGGCTTGGCCAGCGGGGCGAGCTGGTGCGCGCGCTCGAGCGCGTCGCGGGCGGCGATGAAATCGATCGCCGAGGCGGCGAGCAGGTCTTCCCGCCGCAGTTGCAGTTGCGGGCACTGGGCGGCACCTTCGAGGAACAGGTCGTCCGGCTCGGCGGCGACGTTGGCCGCGCCGACATGGGCCACCAGCGACAGCAGCAGCGCGCAGTCTGCGCGGATCTCGCGCAAATCGTGATAGCGCACCGGCACCGCGCGCCCGGCCTGCGGGTGCAGGCGCCGGGCCAGCACGGTTTCGATCACGAACTCCGGCAAGGTGCGCCGGTTGTCGGCGACGATCAGCGCGTCGGCCGTCTTGATCAGGTCTTCGCGCTGGCCATCGG
>DATLGF010000224.1:0-8776 GCA_035540575.1 Noviherbaspirillum sp. | reverse complement strand
CTCGTACTGTGCATAGAACTCGGCGTTGCGGCGCGCGAATTCGTCCGCGTCGACCGCACCGATGCGCACCAGGAACTGGCCCCATTCGTAATCCGAGTCGAGCGGCAGGATCGTGTGGTCTAGATCGAACAGTGCGAGATTCATTATTCCTGGGCTTGAGCTTCCTGCTGCAGCAGGTCGCGCAGCAGCGGCAGGGTGACGGGGCGCCGGGTTTCGAGCGAGTAGCGGTCGAGCGCGTCGAGCATGGCCGCGAGCGAACCCATGTCGCGCCGGAAGTGGGTGATGAGATAGGGTAACACGCCGGCCGAGACGTTCAGTCCACGCGCCTGCGCGATCTGCTGCAGCGCTTCGACCTTGTCCTCGTCGGTCAGGCTGTGCACCTGGTAGATCAGGCCCCAGCCCAGGCGCGTGCGCAAATCTTCGCGCAGCGTGAGCGAGGCGGGCGGAAGGTCGCCGGCGGTCACCATCAGGCCGCCGTTGTCGCGCACCTGGTTGAACAGGGCGAATGCGGCGATCTGGGCATCCGGGGACAGGCGATGACAGTCGTCCAGCAGATAGAGCGCGACGCCGGGTTCGTATTCGAGCGCCGTCGCCGGCACGTCTCCGTGGAAGTAGCGGGCATCGTCGGCGCCGGCCAGCGCGTGCAGCAGGTGGGTCTTGCCCGCGCCGCTTTCACCCCACAGGTAAATGAAACGTTCGAGCGGCATCGCCTGCGCGCGGGCCTCACAGGCATGCAACAACTGCAACAGTTCCGCGTTCTGGCCCACGGCGAAATTCGCGAGCGTCTGCGGTGGCGCGGCGCCCAGGTCGAGCGGGAGCTGCCTCATGACTTTACGACGCTGGCACGCGGGACGGAAGCGATACGCGGTCCCGGCACGTGATTGACTGACATGGAGGATCGGAGGGGTTGGATCGGTTTGTTAGAATAGCGGACTTGCCGAAAGCAACCGGCTAAAACCGCTTATTCTACCGCCTCGAACTCCATATCATGAGCAACACTTCCAAGGTTTCCCTTTCCTACCGCGACGCCGGGGTCGACATCGACGCCGGAGATGCCCTGGTCGAAGCGATCAAGCCCTTCGCCAAACGCACGATGCGCGAGGGCGTGCTGGGCGGGATCGGCGGCTTCGGTGCCTTGTTCGAGATTGGCAGGAAATTCAAGGAGCCGGTGCTGGTCTCCGGTACCGACGGCGTCGGCACCAAGCTGAAGCTGGCTTTTCACCTGAACCGGCATGACACCGTCGGCATCGATCTGGTTGCGATGAGCGTCAACGACATCCTCGTGCAGGGCGCGGAGCCGCTGTTCTTCCTCGACTATTTCGCCTGCGGGAAGCTGGACGTGGCCATTGCCACCGATGTGATCAAGGGGATCGCCCAAGGATGCGAGCAGGCCGGCTGCGCGCTGATCGGCGGCGAGACTGCCGAGATGCCGAGCATGTATCCGGACGGCGAATATGACTTGGCCGGCTTTGCGGTCGGCGCGGTGGAGAAATCCAAGATCATCGACGGCAGCAGGATCGCACCGGGCGACGTGGTGCTGGGTCTGGCCTCTTCCGGCGCGCACTCGAACGGCTACTCTCTGGTGCGCAAGATCATCTCGGTCGCGCAGCCGGACCTGAATGCCGACTTCCATGGCCGCCCGCTGGCCGACGTGCTGCTGGCGCCCACCCGCATCTATGTCAAGCCGCTGCTGGCGCTGATGCAGAGTATCGAGGTCAAGGGCATGGCCCACATCACCGGCGGCGGACTGGTCGAAAACGTGCCGCGCGTGCTCGGCGACAGGCTGACCGCCGTCCTGCAACGCGACGCCTGGACGATGCCACCGCTGTTTTCCTGGCTGCAGCAGCACGGCGGCGTGGCCGATGCCGAAATGCATCGTGTATTCAACTGCGGCATCGGCATGGTCGTGATCGTCGGCAAGGACCAGGCCGACGCGGCAATCGCGCAGTTGCAGGCGGCCGGTGAGACGGTATCGAAGATCGGCGAGATCCGCGAGCGCCAGGGCGACGAGGCGCAGACAATCGTGATCTGAGCGACAGCTCGGGCAGGAACAAGGCGAACGCTGCTGTGCGTTCGCCTTTTTTTGTGGCCGGGCGCGGCAGGCAAGGCGGTTCAGGGCGAGCGCAGATGCTGGAGCAGTACGGAATTGCTCTGGTCCGGCGCACGCGTAAGCAGGCTGACCACGAGCATCGCGCCAAAGCCCGCGGGGACGCCGAAGATCCCGGCTGAAATCGGGGCGATGTGGAACCACTGGTTCGCACTCGAGCCGCCGAGAGCGGGGTAGGTCGTCACCATGTAGTACACGCAGACGCAGAAGCCGGTGACCATGCCGGCAATCGCTCCTGCGCGGTTGGCGCGCGACCAGAATACGCCGAGCGCAAGGGCCGGGAACAGCGTGGACGACGCGAGCGAGAATGCTGCGCCAACCATCGACAGGATATCGCCGGGCTTGAGCGAGGCGACATAGGCCGCCACCAGCGCCACCGCAAGAAGCAGAAGCTTGGAAACCGTGACCCGGCGCTGGGTCGACGCTTCCGGGCGCACGCTGCGGTAATAGACGTCATGGGAGAGGGCGTTGGAGATCGTCAGCAGCAATCCGTCGGCGGTCGACAGCGCCGCTGCCAGGCCGCCGGCGGCGATGAGCCCGGAAACCACATAGGGCAGGCCGGCGATCTCGGGTGTGGCGAGCACGACAATGTCGCCGTCCATCACGATTTCCGCCAGCTGCACGATTCCGTCCCCGTTCAAATCCGCGATCGCGACGAGCGGCTGGGCCTTGTCGACGTTTGCCCAGTACGAGACCCAGGCCGGCAGTTGGGCGAAATCTGACCCGACCAGCGAAGTGTAGATGTCGATCTTCACCAGCACCGCAAGCGCCGGGACCGTGATGTACAGCAGCATGATGAAGAACAGCGTCCACAGCACGGAGGAGCGTGCCTGCTGCACATTGGGCGCAGTGTAGAAGCGCACCAGGATGTGCGGAAGCGCCGCCGTGCCCATCATCAAGCACAGCACCAGCGCGAGGAAATTGTTGCGGCGAATGTCGGATGCTTCCTTGGTTTCTCCCGGGAACGGCGTGGCGTGTGGCGCCACCGGCGCCGCACGGGTGAGGTTCGCGTTGCGCGCCTCGCTCCACACCCGCCGGGCGTCGTCCGGCGATCTGGGATAGGCGGCCACAGCGCGGGTGGCCGCCTTCACTTCCGCCAGCGAGGCGCCCGATCGTTTCAGTTCGTCGACCCGGCCCTTGGCTTCACGCAGTCCCTGCTCCCAGGAGAGCGGCAGGGCGGCCAGCCGCGCGTCGTACTCGGCGGCTCTGGCGCGAAACACTTCGCGTACCTGCTGCTCGCCGGGATCACTGTTCAGTTCGGCTTCGCGTTCGCTTAGCCGGTCGAGTACGCTCCCGTAGGCCACCTGCGGCACCGCCGCGCCGGTGTGCTTGATCGACAGCCAGACCACCGGCGTCATGTAGGCGATGATGATGACGATGTACTGGGCCACCTGAGTCCAGGTGATTGCGCGCATGCCGCCAAGAAATGAGCAGACCAGGATGCTTGCCAGTCCGAGGAAGATCCCGACTGTGAAATCGACGCCGGTGAAGCGCGAGGCGATCAGGCCGACGCCGTAGATCTGCGCGACCACATAGGTGAACGACACCAGCACCGTGGCGAACACCGCGAGCATGCGCACGGTGCGGCCGCCGTCATCGCCGCTGTAGCGCGCGGCGAGAAAATCCGGGATCGTGTACTGGCCGAACTTGTTCAGGTAGGGGCCGATCAGGAAGGCGACCAGGCAGTAGCCGCCGGTCCAGCCGACGATGTAGGCGAGCCCGTCGAATCCCATCACGTATAGCCCGCCGGCCAGACTGAGGAAGGTCGCGGCCGACATCCAGTCGGCCGCGGTGGCCATGCCGTTGAAGAGCGCAGGTACGCGCCGGCCGGCGACGTAGTATTCGGCCACGTCGGCGGTACGGCTGAGCACGCCGATGCTGGCGTAGAGCAGGATGGTCACGAAGATCAGCAGATATCCGATCAGCGAGCGCGGAAAGCCGCGGCGCTCGAGCAGCGCAACCAGTACCAGGAAGCCGACGAACGCGGCGGTGTACAGGCCGTAGTAGCGCGTCAGGCGCCAGAAGAACGGGTCACGCAGCATGGTCGTCCTTCAGCATGCGGTCCAGGCGGCGCATCAAGCCTACGTACAGAGCGACCAGGAGCAGGTAGAACAGGATCAGCCCTTGCGCCGCCATGTAGAAAGAGAACGGCCACCCGAAGATGCGCAGGTCGGCCAGTTCGCGCGCGAAGAAGAGCGTGACGAAGGTCACGCCGAACCAGGCCAGCAGCAATGCGGCGGTCGCGCGGCGGGCCGCGCGCCAGTACCGGGTGCCCGGCAGATTGCCCTTGGCGGATTCGCGCATGGTCTCCATCAGCCGATGTCCTCGGTCAAGGCGGGGCGCTGGAACAGCGGCAGCAGGACGATGATCAGCGTGCCCGGGAAACGCGGGTCCTGACTGTGCGGATTGTCGTGGATCTGCACGGTTGCACCGTGCTGCTGAACGATCTCGCGCACGATCGCAAGGCCCAGGCCGCTGCCGTCGACATTGCTGCCGAGGATGCGATAGAAGCGCTCGAACACTCTGCTGCGTTCGGCGGCCGGAATGCCCGGGCCGGTATCCTCGACCTCGAGGATGACCTTGCGCTCCAGTGCATCGATGCCGATTCTGACAGTCACCGACCCGCCGGACGGCGTGTAGTGCAGCGCATTGTCGATCAGATTGCTCAGCATTTCGCGCAGCATGACCGGATTGCCGACGATCGTGACCGGATGGTCCGGCTGTTCGTAGCCCAGGTCGATGCGCTGGGCGAAGGACGTCTGCACCCAATCCTGCACCACCGCGCGCGCCAGTTCGCGCAGCTCGAGCGGATGGAAGGGCTTGGTGGCGGGGGAGGCATTCTCGGCCCGTGCGAGCGCAAGCAACTGGTTCACCATGCGGGCGGCGGTTTCCGAGCTCTTCGCGAGCTGCACGAGCGAGCGGCGCACCTCGACCGGATCGGATTCGCGCAAGGCAAGCTCGGCCTGCGTACGCATGCCGGCCAGCGGCGTTTTCATCTGGTGGGCGGCGTCGGCGATGAAGCGCTTTTGCATCTCGATGCTCTGCGACAGGCGTCCCAGCATGTCGTTGAATGAGTGCACCAGCGGCGCAATCTCCTCCGGTACCTGTCCGGTCTCGATCGGTGAGAGATCGTCCGGACGGCGCTCGCGTATGCGTCGCTGGATCTCGGCGAGCGGCGTGAGCCCGCGCGCCAGCGCAAGCCAGACCAGCGCGAGGGCGATCGGCAGGATCACGAACTGCGGCAGGATCACGCCCTTGATCACCTCGTTCGCGAGATGAGCCCGCTTCTCCAGCGTCTCCGCCACCTGGACCAGCGCCAGATATTCGTCGCGCAGCACGGCTCGTCCGCTGCGGTCATGGCGCAGGTCGACATGCATCCACGCCACGCGTACCTCGTTGCCTCGCACCACGTCGTTGCGGAACTGGACCTGGGTGGTCGAGACGCGCGCCTGCTGCGGCGGCAGCGGCAGATCGCGGTCGCCGTCGGCCAACTCGCCGCGCGAGCCGAGGATCTGGTAATGGACCTGGTCCACCTCATCGGCGCGCAGGATCTCGCGCGCGGAAGCCGACAGCCGTGTGGCGATGCGGCCGTCGACCTCCTTGACCTGCTGGGCCAGGACCATGGTCCGGTCTTCCAGCGCGCGGTCGAAGGGCTGGTTCGCGATCGACTTGGCGACCAGGTAGGTAATGGCAATGCTCATCGGCCACAGCAGCAGCAGCGGCACCAGCATCCAGTCGAGGATTTCGCCGAACAGCGAGCGCTGGACGCGCTCCTGCGGTTTGGTGGGAAGCGGCGCGGGAAGCGCGGGCGAGGCGTCGGGGAGGGGAGCGTGGGCGTTGCCGGCGGCCTGTGGCGCAGCGTCGCTCACGCTCGGCATCAGGCGTCCGTGCTCGCGCCGGAAGCCGCCGGTTCAACGTGCTTCTCGAGGCAGTAACCGAGGCCGCGCACCGTGGCGATCCGTACGCCGCCGACCTCGATCTTCTTGCGCAGCCGGTGTACATACACCTCGATCGCGTTGTTCGAGACTTCCTCGCCCCATTCGCACAGGTGATCGACCAGCTGCTCCTTCGATACCAGCCGGCCGCTGCGCTGCAGCAGCACTTCGAGCAGACCCAGTTCGCGCGCGGAAAGGTCGAGCATCTGGTCGTTGATGTAGGCGATGCGCCCGACCTGGTCGTACGACAGCGGTCCATGGCGGATGACGGTCGGGCCGCCGCCCATGCCGCGCCGCGTGAGCGCGCGCACGCGCGCTTCGAGTTCGGAGAGGGCAAACGGCTTGGCCATGAAATCGTCGGCGCCAAGATCGAGCCCCTTGACCCGTTGTTCGACCGAATCGCCGGCGGTCAGGATCAGCACCGGCAGCCGGGAATTGCGTGCGCGCAGGCGGCGCAGCACCTCGAGACCTGGCATCCTGGGCAGGCCGAGATCGAGGATCAGCAAGTCGAAATCCTGGGTGGACAGCGCCGAATCCGCCTCCAACCCGGTCTTGACGCAGTCCGTCGCATAGCCGGACTGGCGCAGGGAGCGGGTCAGTCCGTCGGCGAGTACACTATCGTCTTCGGCAAGCAGGATACGCATGGGCGACTGGCTCGTGTAAGTCGAACAAGTCTATTGCGTTTCAGAATGCCCGGCAAGGCGCGCGGCTTTTGCGCCGACATTGCGCTGTGTTAAATTTCGTGCAACTCGACGCGGCACTTGCATCCTTCACTGTTTATTTGTACAGTGCTGCGCATGCACCCACTTTCCCGGCATTGCACAAGGCGATCCGGCTACACATTCATTCTCGGAAAGAATTCTCATGGACGACAAGAAATCCCTGTCCAACCCGGACAAGAGCAAGGCGCTGGCCGCCGCGCTCGCCCAGATTGAGAAGCAGTTCGGCAAGGGCTCCGTCATGCGCATGGTCGACGGAGCGGTGGCCGAGGAGGTTCAGGTCGTCTCGACCGGATCGCTCGGATTGGATATCGCACTGGGCGTCGGCGGCCTGCCGCGCGGCCGGGTGGTCGAAATCTACGGCCCGGAGTCCTCAGGCAAGACCACGCTCACCCTGCAGGCCATCGCGGAAATGCAGAAGCTCGGCGGCACCTGCGCATTCATCGACGCGGAGCACGCGCTTGACGTCGTCTACGCGCAGAAGCTGGGCGTCAACTTGTCCGACCTGCTGATCTCGCAGCCGGATACCGGCGAACAGGCGCTGGAGATCACCGATGCGCTGGTGCGCTCGGGCAGCGTGGATCTGGTCGTGGTCGACTCGGTCGCCGCCCTGACCCCGCGTGCCGAAATCGAAGGCGACATGGGCGATTCCCTGCCCGGCCTGCAGGCCCGCCTGATGTCCCAGGCCCTGCGCAAGCTCACCGGCAGCATCAACCGCACGAACACGCTGGTCATCTTCATCAACCAGATCCGGATGAAGATTGGCGTCATGTTCGGTAACCCGGAAACCACGACCGGCGGCAACGCGCTGAAGTTCTATGCCTCCGTGCGCCTGGATATCCGCCGCACCGGCTCGATCAAGTCCGGCGATGAGGTCATCGGCAACGAGACCAAGGTCAAGGTCGTGAAGAACAAGGTCGCGCCCCCGTTCAGGGAAGCGCATTTCGACATCCTGTACGGGGAAGGTACCTCACGCGAAGGCGAGATCCTGGATCTGGGCGTTGAAGCGAAGATTGTCGAGAAATCGGGCGCCTGGTACAGCTACAACGGAGAGCGTGTCGGCCAGGGCAAGGACAATGCGCGCAATTACCTGAAGGACAACCCGCTGCTGGCGCGCGAGATCGAAAACAAGGTCCGCGCGGCGCTTGGCGTGCGCGAATTGCCGCCGGTGGCTGCGGAGGCAGGCTGAGCGGCTTTGAGTAGTTGTGTCGCAAGAATGACTGGATAACTTGAACCACGGCGGGCGCGCCGAGTACGGCGAACAGCTCATGCAGCGATGCACTGCATGTTCGACTGTAAGCCGAGGCGGCGCGCTTGAACGATTAGTGCAGCGCGATCTTCATGACTGCGTGGTTCGCAAGCATTGAGCAACAAGCCCGCTTACTTCACGTGAAAGGGCCCGTGTCGGCAGATCACCATGGCAAAGGTGCAGATGAGTCTGAAGGCGCGGGCCCTGAAGTATTTGTCGGCGCGTGAGCACAGCCGCATGGAATTGGCGCGCAAGCTGGCGCGCTACGCTGGCGAGGGCGATGATATCGAGGCGCTGCTGGACTCGCTTGCCGCGGCCAATCTTCTGTCCGAGGAGCGGTTCTCCGAATCTTTGGTGCGCCGCCGCGCGGCCCGTTTTGGCACCAGCCGCATCGTCTCCGAACTCCAGTCCCATGGCATCGACGCGGAAGCCGTCGAATCGATGCGCCAGTCGCTTTCCGAAGATGAGTGCATGCGCGCGCGGGCCGTCTGGCAGCGCAAGTTCGGAACTCCGCCCGCCGATGCCGCGGAGCGAGCCCGGCAGATGCGCTTCCTCCAGCAGCGCGGCTTTTCTTCCGCGGCGATCCGCCAGGCGCTGCGCCCCTCTGACCCCGACGACTGACGGTACATGCGAGTCCCGCCGCGCCAAGGCGGTTCAACCATGGCCGCCGGTTCTCTTCCGTGCCGGCAGTGGAGAGCGAGCGAGTCCGTTGCTTCGCGGACATTTTCCCCTTGGCTTGCCGTTTGCAAGCTGTGCTACACTTTGC
>DATLGF010000223.1:0-2138 GCA_035540575.1 Noviherbaspirillum sp. | reverse complement strand
ATCGTGACCTCGATTGCGGGCAGCGTCCGCTACCTGGTCGAACTGACCGGTGTGGCCAGCCACGCCGGTACCACGCCGATGAGCATGCGCAAGGACGCGGCGGCGGCGGCGGCCGAGATCATCCTGTATGTCGAGAAACGCTGCACGCAGGCGCCGTCGCTGGTCGGAACCGTCGGCCAGCTCCAGGTGCCCAACGGCTCGGTCAACGTCATCCCCGGCGCCTGCCGGCTCTCGCTCGACGTGCGCGCGGCCGACGACGCGACGCGCGACGCGGCACTGGCCGACATCCTGCGCGAGATCGAGGCGATCTGCGCACGTCGCCGGATCGAGTACAAGCTGGACCTGCTGATGAAAGCGCCGGCCGTGCCCTGCGCGCCGTGGCTGATGCGCCAGCTGGCGGCGGCAACGGAAAGCACCGGCCTCGCCCCGTTCGAGCTGACCTCCGGCGCCGGCCACGATGCGATGGCGATTGCCGCCATCACCGACGTGGCGATGCTGTTTACCCGCTGCGGCAACGGCGGGATCAGCCACAACCCGCTGGAGACGATGACCGCGGACGATGCCGAGATTTCGGCGCAGGTGTTCCTGCGGTTCCTGAAGGATTTCCAGGCGCAGGGGTTGTAGAGATGGGAGTGGGTCGATCTTCTTGTGGAAGGAGAGATCGACATGGCACCGACGAGGTTCGTTTCGCGCCCACTCCGCGCTAGGTCGTTCCCCTGCGCGGGCCGCCGCGGGGAGTAGAGCGACATGCAAGGCACATCGGTCCTGACGCGCTTGAGCGCCGCAGAACGTCAGCACAAGAGCAGCCGTTCGACTGAAACAACCCGACTCTAAATCGCCCCCCATGCCCCCCACCCTCCTCATCCGCAACGCCCACATCCTCGTCACGATGGACGCGGCCCGACGCGAGATTCCGGATGGCGCCGTCTTCATCCGCGGCAACGTAATCGAGCAGGTCGGCACCAGCGCTGAACTGCCGCAGACGGCGGACGAAGTGATCGATGCGGCCGGCCACGTCGTGCTGCCCGGTCTCGTCAACACGCACCACCACATGTTCCAGAGCCTCACGCGTGCGATACCCGCCGCGCAGGATGCGGAGCTGTTCGGCTGGCTGCAGGCGCTTTACCCGATCTGGGCAGGACTCACGCCGGAGATGGTGCAGGTGTCGACGCTGACGGCAATGACCGAACTGCTGCTGTCTGGCTGCACGACCACCAGCGATCACCTCTACCTGTATCCGAACGGCTGCACGCTGGAAGACAGCATCGAGGCGGCCGAGCAGATCGGCATGCGCTTTCATGCGGCGCGCGGCGCGATGAGCGTGGGCGAGTCGCAGGGCGGGCTGCCGCCGGATGCGCTGGTGGAGGACGAAGCTGCGATCCTCGCGGACATGCAGCGCCTGATCGAGCGCTGGCACGATCCGTCGCGGCACGCGATGCGGCGCATCGTGCTCGCGCCCTGCTCGCCGTTTTCGGTCTCGCGCGACCTGATGCGTGAATCGGCCCGGCTGGCGCGTGCCTACGGCGTCAGCCTGCACACCCACCTCGCCGAGAACATCTCCGACGTCGCCTACAGCCGCGAGCAGTTCAACATGACGCCGGCACAGTACGCCGAGGACTGCGAGTGGCTCGGCCACGACGTCTGGCATGCGCACTGCGTGCAGCTCGACGCGCACGGCATCGATCTGTTCGCGCGCAGCCGCACCGGCGTCGCCCACTGCCCCTGCTCCAATATGCGGCTGGCTTCGGGCATCGCACCGGTGCGGCGGATGCTGGATGCCGGCGTGCCGGTCGGCCTCGGTGTGGACGGTTCCGCCTCCAACGATGGTGCCCACATGCTGGGCGAGACGCGCCAGGCCATGCTGCTGCAGCGGGTCGGCTTCGGCCCGGATGCGCTGGGCGCGCGCCAGGCGCTCGAACTCGCGACCCTGGGCGGCGCGCGCGTGCTCGGCCGTGACGACATCGGCGCGCTGGCTCCCGGCATGGCGGCCGATATCGTGATGTTCGGCCTGGATTCGATCGGCTTTGCCGGGGCCTTGCACGACCCGGTCGCGGCGCTGGTGTTCTGCGCGCCGGCACAGGTGGCGTGCAGCGTGATCAATGGCCGGGTCGTGGTACGCGACGGGCGCTGCACGACCG
>DATLGF010000222.1:0-3405 GCA_035540575.1 Noviherbaspirillum sp. | reverse complement strand
CCTGGGTGCCGTCTGTTCGAACTACCGCCTGCTGCGTGCGCAGGCGCCGCTGGCCGAATGCGCGGCGGTGCTGAAGGCCGATGCCTATGGCCTGGGTGCCGAGGCGGTCGGCGAGGCGCTCGCCGCGCAGGGCTGCCGCCTGTTCTTCGTCGCCCACCTCGAAGAGGGCATCGTGCTGCGGGCGGCATTGCCTGCCGCAGCCCAGGTCTTCGTGCTGCATGGACCGGTACCGGGTTCCGAGCGCGAATTCCTTCGTCACAACCTCGTTCCGGTGCTCAACACCCCGGGCCAGATCGACGCGTGGCGCGCGCTTGCACGTAGCGTCGGGCGCGCATTGCCCGCCATCCTGCAGGTCGATAGCGGGATGGCGCGGCTGGGCCTTACGCCGGTCGAGGTCGATGCGCTGCTGGAGCGCGGCGACGGCCTGCGCGGCATTGCGCTGCGCTACCTGATGAGTCACCTCGCCTGCGCCGAGGAGCAGGCGCACCCGATGAACGCAGCCCAGCTTGCACGTTTTACGCAACTGCGGTCCCGCTTTCCGGCAGTTCCCGCCAGCCTTGCCAATTCCTCCGGCATCTTCCTCGGGCCGCGCTTTCATTTCGATCTGCTGCGCCCGGGCGCGGCGCTGTATGGGATCGCACCTGTAGCCGGGGCGGTCAATCCGATGCGACCGGTCGTCCGCCTGCAGGCAGGCGTGATCCAGGTCCGCGAAATCGAAGGCGGCGCCAGCGTAGGCTACGGCGCGCGCTATCGGGCGCCGGGGCGGCGCCGCATCGCGACGATCGCCGCCGGCTACGCAGACGGCTGGCTGCGCAGCCTGAGCGGGCGCGGCAGCGCGGTCATTGACGGCAAGAAGCTTCCTATGGTCGGCACGGTGTCGATGGATACCTGTGCGCTCGACGTCACCGATCTGCCTGCGGCGCGCGTGCAACCCGGAACGCTGGTCGATCTGATCTGCGCGGACCAGCCGGTCGACGCGGTCGCGGCGATGGCGGGAACGATCGGCTACGAGATCCTTACCAGCCTCGGTTCGCGTTACCGCCGCCGGTACATCGGCGGCGCGCAGAACGACGAGACTTCGGCCCACGAGGCCGCAACCAGCGTTTGACCACCCGAGAGGAAACCCGTGAAAGTCATCGTACTCGGCAGCGGCGTGATCGGCACCACGGCCGCCTACTATCTTGCGCAGGCCGGCCATGAGGTCAGCGTGATCGACCGGCAACCCGGTCCCGGGCTGGAGACCAGCTACGCGAACGCCGGCGAGGTGTCGCCGGGTTATTCCGCCCCCTGGGCTGCACCCGGTATCCCGCTCAAGGCGATCAAGTGGCTGCTGATGCGGCACAGTCCGCTGGTGATCCGGCCCAGCCTTGATCCGGCGATGTGGCGCTGGGTGCTGATGATGCTGCGCAACTGCACGTCGGCCCGGTACGAACTCAACAAGAGCCGCATGGTGCGCCTGGCCGAATACAGCCGCGACTGCCTGATCGCGTTGCGTCGGCACACCGGCATCCACTACGACGAGCGGATGCAGGGCACGCTGCAGCTGTTCCGCACCCAGAAGCAGCTCGACAACGCCGCCAGCGACATCGCGGTGCTCGAGCGCTACGGCGTACCCTACGAGCTGCTCGATCGCGCCGGATGCGCACGCGCGGAGCCCGCGCTCGCCCATGTGCGCGACAAGTACGTCGGCGCACTGCGCCTGCCCAATGACGAGACCGGCGACTGCTTCAAGTTCACACAGCGGCTGGCCGAGCTGGCCGCGCAGGACGGGGTCAAGTTCAGCTACGGCGCAGGCATTCACGGCCTCAACGCCAGCGGCGACAGGCTGGTGTCGGTGCGCACGTCCGAGGGCGAGCAGAAGGCGGATGCCTATGTGCTGGCGCTGGGAAGCTATTCGCCGCTGCTGCTGCGAGAGGTAGGGATCCGCATTCCGGTCTATCCAGTCAAGGGCTATTCGATCACGGTGCCGATCCACGAGGCGGCCCATGCGCCCGAGTCGACCGTGATGGACGAGACCTACAAGGTGGCGATCACCCGCCTGGGCGATCGCATCCGAGTCGGCGGGACCGCGGAGATAGCGGGCTACGACCTGAGCCTGCGCAACGCGCGCCGCGCGACGCTCGAGCATTCCGTCTGCGATCTGTTCCCGCGCGGCGGCGATGTCGCGCGCGCCGAGTTCTGGGCAGGCCTGCGTCCGATGACGCCGGACGGCACGCCGGTGATGGGGCCGACACCACTGCGCAACCTGTTCCTCAACACCGGCCACGGCACGCTGGGATGGACCATGGCCTGCGGCGCGGGGCGCGTGCTGGCAGATCTCGTCTCCGGGCGGCGGCCGGAGATCGATACCGAAGGACTTTTCCTCGACCGCTACGGGCGCATCAACCGTCCGATCATCATCCCGCGCGAGGTGCGCGCATGAACGCGGCGGCAGCGGAGCGCGCGATGATCCCGCCGTTCATCTTCGGCGACCCGCAGCTGCATGCGCGCTTCTCCACCGCCATCACCCTGATGACCCAGATCATGCGCGCCGCGCCCGCCGGCGTGCCGACCGCACAGCTGGCCGCAACGCTGGGGCAGTCCGCGCGGGCGCTGGCGCCTGTCCTGCGCGCGCTGTGCGCGGCCAGCCTGATCGAACGGGCCGATGATGTGCGCGCGTCGGGTGAGGCCTGGCTGTCGCGGCGCAATCCACGAGGCATCACCCTGGCCGACCTGTTCTGCAGCGTCGCGAATATGCCGGGCAACACGAACCGGTCGCCGGCCGGCGTCGACGACGATGGGCATTGCGCTGCGCGGCAAGCGGTCGAACTGCTGCTGATGCAGGCGACGATGTCGATCAACCAGGTCGTGCTGCAGCGCCTGCAAGCGTTTGATCTCGAACGCCTGACCGCCATCGGCCGCAAAGGCGCGCTGGACAGCGTGTACGCGCGCACCAGCCTGCGCACGCTCGCCTAGGCCTTTTGCGGGCGCGCTCTTGTCCGAACCGCGACCGGCGGTTAAAGTGCCCTTCGTTGGCTGCCGGCCTCATGCTTCCAGATGCGTATAGACGTCCAGTTCGCCGACCGTGTCGGCATTGCCCACGAGATCCTCGCCGTCCTTGCGCGGCGCAGCATGAACGTCGTCGCCGTCGAGGTCGACTCCTCCGACGTGTTCATCGACATCCCTGAGCTCACCGAAGACCTGCTGCCATCGCTGCGCGAGGACTTCCTGCGCATTCCGGGCGTGCGCGGCATCAGCGTTGTCGACGTGCTGCCGGGGGCCCGCCAGCGGCTGCACCTCGACACGCTGCTGGCCGTGATGGCCGATCCGGTGATGGCGGTCGACGCGGGGGGGCGGGTGGTAGCGGTCAACGCCGCCGCGGCGGCGTTGACCGCTACCACCCGCCCCCCCGCGTCGACCGCCATC
>DATLGF010000221.1:0-12589 GCA_035540575.1 Noviherbaspirillum sp. | reverse complement strand
CAACAACAGGTCCTCGGGCGGATAGCCGGCCAACGAAAGTTCCGGCGTGACGACGATGTCGGCCCCCATGGCGGCGGCGCGCCGGGCAAACTCCGCAATGCGCGCATGATTGCCGGCAAAGTCACCGACAGTGCTGTTGATCTGGGCGATGGCGACCTTGACTGTCATCTCTGAAATTGCGGCAGGATCACGCCGCACATACGATTTAGCAAGAGTGAATTATCGCACGCGAATCATTTCGTCTCTGGCCGAAATCGGGCAAACCGAATGGGACAATCTGGCCCAGAGCCACGCGGAGGCGAATCCTTTCCTGTCCTTTGCCTTCCTGCATGCCTTGCATGAAAGCGGCAGCGCCAGTCCGGCGACCGGATGGCAGCCGCAGTACCTGACGCTGTGGGCGGGGGAAGCGCTGCAAGCCGCCCTGCCCCTGTATGTGAAGTCGCATTCCTACGGCGAGTATGTGTTCGACTGGGCCTGGGCCGACGCGTATCGGCGCCATGGTCTCGCGTATTACCCGAAACTCCTGTCCGCGATCCCGTTTACGCCGGTTGCCGGCCCGCGCCTGCTCGCGCGAGATGCCCGCGCCCGCAGCGCGCTGGTGCAGGCGCTTTGCGCGCTCCAGGATGGCAACGCATTCTCGTCCACCCATGTGCTGTTGCCGCCCGAGGACGAGGCCCGCGAACTGGAGGCGGCCGGCTTCATCCTGCGCAGCAGCGTGCAATTCCATTGGCTCAATGCCGGCTATCGCGACTTCCAGGACTTCCTCGACGCGCTCGAGCGTAAAAAGCGCAAGAACATCCGCGCCGAGCGCCGCCAGGTCCGCGAGGCCGGCGTCACCTTCCGCCACGTCGGCGGCGAGGACGCGACCGAGCGCGACTGGCGCTTCTTCAAGCGCTGCTATGACCGCACCTACGCGACCCACTATTCGACACCCTACCTCAACCTCGACTTCTTCCTGCGCATTGGAGCCGCGATGCCGCAGCACCTGTTGCTGGTCATCGCCGAACGCGGCGGCGACGCGATCGCCGCCTCCCTGCTCGTCCACAACCGCCGCGCGCTGTATGGCCGCTATTGGGGCGCGCTCGAATACCTCCCCTGCCTGCACTTCGAGACCGCCTACTACCAGCCGCTGGAATTCTGCATCGCGCGAGGCATCCAGCGCTTTGAAGGCGGCGCGCAGGGCGAGCACAAGATGGCACGCGGCCTCCTGCCGCACGCGCTCCATTCCGCGCATTGGCTGGCCCATCCCGGCTTTGCCGAGGCAATCAACGAATTCACCCGCCGCGAAGGACGCGGCATTGCCGCCTATCTCGACGAACTGAACGAACACAATCCGTTCCGCTGACAACCACAAGTCAAGATTTTTCCTGCACTCTTCTACCAGAAATCGCGTTGCCAAAACACTCACTTCACGGCATGCTCTCGCACCATGAGCACGCATGCCGCGCAACGCGCCTCCTCCCAAAACCGGGCGATCTCGCGTGTGGGTCGTTTCCATATCATCGGCGAACTCGGACGCGGCTCCACAGGCCATGTCAACCTCGCACATGACCCGGTCATGGGGCGCAATGTCGCGCTCAAGGTCCTGAATCCCGGCCTTGGCGGCGCCGAACGCCAGCGTCATGCAAACTGCCTGATCAACGAAGCGCGCGCTGCCGGCCGCTTGTCCCATCCGCACATCGTCACCATCTACGACGCCTCGAACGAGGGCGGCATGCCGTATATCGCGATGGAACATCTGCAGGGACGCACCCTGCACCAGATCCTCGCGGAAGGGCGACGGTACTGCGCTGTGGACACGGCGTCCATCGCCCTGAGGCTCGCCGGCGCGCTCGATCACGCCCATGCCCAGCAGGTCGTGCATCGCGATGTGAAACCGGCCAACATCTTCATGGTGAACGACGAGCATCCGAAACTTCTGGATTTCGGAATCGCCCGCGCGCCGAACCGGATCCCCGAGGACGATGACCAGACTGCACATACGCTGTACCGGCCGAACGCTGCGCTGGGCACACCGAACTACATGTCGCCCGAACAGGCGCAGGGCAAGCCGGTCGACGAACGTTCGGACATCTATTCCCTCGGCGCGGTGATGTACCAGATGCTTGCCGGCCGCACACCGTTCGAGGAAAGCGACCCGGACAAGCTCCTGCAGCAAATCGCGCACAAGGCGCCCCGCAGTCTGCACGAAGCCGTGCCCGGGCTGCATCCGGAACTGTGCAGTATCGTGACGAGGGCGATGGCCAAGCGGCCGGAGAAGCGGTATCAGAGTGCCGCCGAGCTGGGCGTCGATCTGAAGCGCTTTCTTTCCCGTGTGCGCCGCGCTCAGACATCGGGGCGCGCTCCCGCCCATCCCGCACGAGCGGCGGTCGCGCAGGCGGCCGAGGCTCCCGGCACCATGCTCAAGCCGCAGCTGCGTTCCTGGCAGGTGCTGTTCGGCGGCGTCCTGGCGGTCACCGGACTCGTCTACCTGTTCAGCTGAGGGCCTCAGCGCGCGTTCAGCGCGGTCAGCACCTGCCCTTTCAAGGTCTTGATCAGTGCGGTTTCATCGGGCGGCACCCCTTCGGGCGCCGCTTCCACGCGATCTGCGTAGAACAAGCCCAGCTGCCTCTTCTGCACGACCAGCGGCAGGACGATGAAACTGCGCGCGTCAGGCAGCAGCAGGCGATGCCATGACGGAAGCAGGTCGCGGATCTTCGGCACCCGGGCATCGGAGATCATCAGGTCCGCGTCGTTTTCCATCGCAAGGTGGAACAGGTCGCGGGTCGGGGCAGCCGGAAATGCAAAGCCGGACTGATACGCCTCGCGACTCTCGCCGAGCGCAATGCGCGAACGGAACTGCCCGGACTGCAGATCCTTGAGGCAGACCGTCGCAAAGCGAAAGCCCATGCTCGTGTAGAGCGTTTCCAGCACAAGCAGGATCAAGTCGTTGGCGCGCCAACGCCCGGACGACATCATCTGCGTGACATCCTGTACCCCGGCAAGCAGCAAGTCGCGCGCATTGAGCGGCTTTCCGCTCGGATACCGGTGCGTGACGGCGAGCGCTGCCGATGCGCCGGTAGCCTCGAGCACGTAATCGCCGAGGACATCGCCGAAGCCGTCACGGCCGGCATTCCTCGGCGAAGACGCCTGGTGGGTGCCGCCCGCCTCCGCGTCAGCCGCCGCGAGCTCGTTGTCCCGTCCCCCTTGCAGGCCGGTGGTGCTCAGCAGCGTGCGGGACTCCTGGCTCACCTGGGCGTACAGCTGCAATAGCCGCCCCTGATCCAATCCGAGCGCGCCGCCGAATCGCGTGAGCACCGCCTTGAGCGCCGCCTCCTGCCCGGGATCACTCATGCCTGGAATCAGGCGCGCGGAAGCCGCGCTGAAAGCCGCCACCTGCTGCACCCACTCCTGGCGCGAACGCGCGGGTTTCAGGACGCCGGCCGGCGGCGCGATCATCGCCGCCACGATGGGGTCGGGAATGTTCCACTCACGCAGCACAGCCTCGCCCAAGGTATCGAAGCTGCAGCCGAGGATCTGGTGCGACGCCTGCGCGGGCGTGTGGCGCCCCGCCTCGACCAGGCGGGAAATCTCGACGAAACATTCATGCTCGTGCGCGGCCACCAGCACACGCCCGATGTTCTTGAACAGCGAGGCGATCGCCGCTTCCTCCGCGTCCTTGTACGGACCGCGCCTGGCCATTTCGCGCCCGACGATGCTCGCGCACAGCGCATGCGCCAGTTCGTTGCGCACGTTGCGCGCCTGGCGGGTGGACATGCGATCGACGAGCAGCATGGCCAGCGCACAGGTCTTCACGGTTTCAAAGCCGAGCATGAAAATGGCTTTGGAAACGGTGGTGACGGGCGTGCTCGAAGCGTTGCGGTAGGTGACCGAATTCGCGATCCGGAGAATCTTCTGGGTCAGCGCGACATCGGCCAGGATGAAATGTGCAAGGTTGCGTACCGCCTCGTCGTCCGACGAGGTCATCTGCACGACCTTGGAAACAGAGGCCCCGAGGGCGGGCAGGTCGCTCTGGGCGGTGATTTTTTCTAGAAGACGATCACGTGCCTGGCTGGCGGCATCGCTGTCGTCGTCATCCCCCGAAGCGGCGATGCTGGAGTGTGGAGTGACCACTGAAGCAAGGTTCCCGATAGATTGCGTGGGGGCAATGATGACGCATTCGCCCGGTCTTGTCGACGAGGCAGGCAGTCGCGCGCGGAAAAAACGAAGGGCGCACCGGCTGGCGCGCCCATCTTGCAGTCGGGTCGCAGATGCTGCGATTACTTGCTGTGCTGGCGATTATAGGCGGCCACGCCATTCAGGATTTCCTCGCGGGCAGCGTCCGGCCCTGCCCAGCCTTCGACTTTGACCCACTTGCCCGGCTCGAGGTCCTTGTAGTGCTCGAAGAAATGCTGGATCTGCTGCAGGCGCAGCGGATTCATGTCTTCCGGCTTCTGCCAGTGCGTGTAGATCGGCAGTACCTTGTCGACCGGCACCGCGAGCAGCTTGGCGTCGCCGCCGGCTTCATCCGTCATCTTCAGTACACCAAGCGGACGGCAGCGCACCACGACACCCGGAATCAGCGGGAACGGGGTCACGACCAGCACGTCAACCGGATCGCCGTCGTCGGAAATCGTCTGGGGAACGTAGCCGTAATTGCACGGATAGTGCATGGCAGTGCCCATGAAACGATCGACGAAGATCGCGCCGGTTTCCTTGTCCACTTCGTACTTGATCGGATCCGCGTTCATCGGGATCTCGATGATGACGTTGAAGTCGTTCGGAACGTCGCGGCCAGGCGGCACGTTGCTCAAGCTCATATTGCTCTCTCTGGAAGTGATGGAAGGTTCAGAACCCGCGATTATAGCGAGTTTCCCCTGCATCTTTTGCATTGCAACAGGGGCTTCGAGCAGGATCAACCGGCCACCGGACGAGGCCGGAAGCGGATCAATAGAGGATGCCGAGCGCGCACTGTCGGTAATGCGCAGCGGCCTGTTCGGACTGCCCGAGGTTTTCGTGCAACTGGGCCAGCTTCAGATGCGCCTCGCGCACCGTTTGCGGCTCTGCAGCCGACGAGAGGGCATCCTCGAGATGCCGCTGCGCCTTGCCCCACAGCTTCTGGCGCAGACACAACGTCCCGAGGGTCAGCTCAAGTTCGGCATCGCCCGGGTGCGACTGCAGCCAGTTCTCGCAGCGCTCGATCTGCGCCAGCAGGGCCGGAGAGCCTTCCGCTCCCGCGCAGTTCGCATAGGCACGCACGAGGCGGCCGTCCCACTCGGCGGCCAGCGCGTTCTCGAGAATTGCGCGCGCTTCGTCGGCCAGACCGGTTTCGTGGAATGCGGCGGCCGCACGCAGCGCAACATGCGGCCGTGTGCGGTCCGCGCTCGGAACCGTCGCCCAGAAACTGGCCAGAGATTCCGCATCGACAGCCTGCCTTTTCAGGAGGTCGTCGTAGGCCAGTTCGCGCAGGCGGCGCGACAACGCCGGATGCAGCGCGTTGCGCTTGTCGAGCAGGCGCACCAGGCGCAGCACTTCAGGCCAGTTCTTCGCGCGTTCATTGGCCTTGAGCGCGAGCCGCAGCGCGTGGATGTGGCGCGTGCCGCTTGCATTGAGCTCGCGCGCCGCCTCCAGCGCGGAATCCGGATCGTGGCCGTCGATGGCAAGCTCCATCGAGGTCATCAGCCGCGCAGTGTTCATGGCCGGCTCGGCCTGGATGCGCGCCAGCCAGGCGTCGCGCCGCTCCGGCTGCCCCATCCTGTGCGCGGCACGCGCCGCGACCAGCGACGCCAGCGGCGCGTTTTCGCCATTCTGCGCCGCGCGTTCCGCCGCCTTCTCGGCATGCCCGAAGCGCCCCTCGAACAATGCCTTCAATGCTTCACGCAGTGCCTTGTTGCCTTCCCGCTCACGCTTTTCCCGCCGATACGCGGCGACCCGCCCCGGCAGCTGCCGAGTCGTGCGGATCGCTGCCAGCACCAGCATCAGCGTCACGAAAGACAACCCCGCGAGAAGGAGGAAGAAATTGAGCGACATGTCCACCCGATACGGCGGGTAGAAGAACACCACATTGCCCGGGTTGAAGCGCGCGCCGAGGGCCAGGCCGATGGCGAGCGCGAACAGGATGACGAGCGAGAGGAAGATGCGCATTGCGGTCGGCTAGTTGGTGGCCTTGTAACTGCGCACGGCGTTCAGGCTATCGGCCAGCGTCGGCAGTTCGATCGCGAGCTGGCTGGCCTGCACCTGCCGCAGCATCGCCTGCACGTTCTGGGTCTGGCGGGCGCGCGTGTCGAAATAGCGGGCGATCGCGTCTTGCGCGGCGATCAGGTCATTGCGGAACACATTCTCGTTGCGAGTCATCAGCGCCAGCCGCGCGTTGAGCAGACGCAGTTTCAGGTTCTCGCGGGCGTAATAGGACTGCGTCGGCGACAGCAGCAGCGCGTCGGAGGTTTCGACGTTGCGCACCCGGATCACCTGCTTGATCTCGGTCCACATCTCGCTGGTCCAGCTGTGCCAGGCGTTCTCGATCCGGGCAAGCCAGTCTGCGTTCCCCTCGCCCTCGACCGGGGCGGAGCGACGCTGGATTTTCGGCTCGGTTGCAGGCAGTGCCGGCTTCTCGTCCGCCAGCAGAGGCATCGCGTCGATCTGGCCGATCACGCTGTCCAGGCGCAGCGCAATGCCGGTAAGGTCGACCGATGGAAGCGCCTGCAGACGCTCCAGATCGCCGGCGATCGCACGGCGCACGCGCACCAGCTGCTGGGTGTCGGCGCGGGCCAGGCGTGCGTCGGCATTCTGGAGGGCGATGATTGCGCCCTGCACGTTGCCTGCCAATTGCAGCTGCTGGGACGCCATCGTCAGAATCTGCTCGATCTCGGATAGCGTCCAGTCGTCGCGGGTGCGCGCCAGTTCCTGGTACAACTGTTCGAGCGCGAGCTGCTGGGCCTGCGCCTCGCTCTGCCGGCTTTCGATCACATTGACCTTGGCATGCACGCCCTTGATATCGTCCTGCAGCGACTTGAGCACCACGCGCGCTTCGGTCTGGGCGGTTTCCCCGGTGCGCAGCCGCTGGGCGACGTCTTCGCGCAGGCCGCTGATCTCGCGCTGCGAAACCCACCACTGCGCCAGCAGCAGCGCCGCGAGCAGGATGACCGCGCCGAACAGGACCTGATGTACCGGCCTGGCGCTGGATGGAGTGACCGGGGCAGGCGCGGGAGCCGGTGCCGATTCCGGAGCGGCGCCGGCGTCGGCCCGCTTGTCATCGTTGACGTTCGAAGTGGAAGGCTGTTCGTTCATGGGCGGGATTGTAGCGCGGCCAACAGGTGTTCGTCCCCTGAAGCGGTCTGAGTGATATCGGAAAATCCGAGTGCGCCGGCGGTCTCGGCGATGCGCGGATGCGGCACGATCAGGCGCTGCGCTTGCAGTTTTGTCAGGCCCGCCGCGCCGAACGCGTCTCGTACCCATCCGGTCAGCACGCGCAGCGCTTCGGAACTCGTGATCAGCCAGATTGCGCCGCCGTCAAGCAGGCGCTGCAGCAGTTCGCGCCGCGCCTCGTTGAAGATGGGGGCCCTGCGTCGATAGGCCGTCACCTGCTCGACCTGGGCACCGGCCCCGCGCAGCGCGTCGCCAAGCAGCTCGCGGCCGCCGTCGCCACGCAGGATCAATACCCGCCGCCCGCGCAACGCCTCAAGGTCGAGCACCTGCAGAAGGGTCTCGGAGTCGCTGCGCTGTGGGTCGCAGGGACTGAAAATGCGCGCGTTGTCCTCGCACACGCCATGCCGGGCAAGCGCTCGGCGGCTTCCCTCGCCCACCACTGCCACGGCAGCCGAGGCCGGCCAGGAAGCTATCATCGGCAGCACGATGTCGATTGCGCTCGGGCTCACGAAAACAACCAGCGCGTATGTATCCAGGCGCGCAAGGCATTCGCGCAGCGTGGTCGCATCTTCAATTGGAACAATTTCGAGCAAGGGCAGCACGACGGCGTCGCGGCCGGCAGCACGCAGGCCGTCTGCCAGCGGCTGGGCCATTGCCGCGGGACGCGTCACGACGACGGGCAATGCGCTGGCGCTCATCTGTGTGCCTGCCAGGAGAATCGGTTCAAACCTGGGACCGGCAGGCGGCCAGGATGTCCTCGGCGCCGCGTTCGCGCAGCGCGTGCGCGACCTGCTGGCCGAGCTCTTCGGGCTGGTCGCTTGAGCCGGACGCCTCGGCGCCGGCAATGCGCTTGCCGTCCGGCGTGGCGACCATTGCCCGCAGCGTCATGGACGCGCCATTGACCTGCGCGAACGCAGCCAGCGGAATCTGGCAGCTGCCGCCGAAAATGCGCGAAACGGTGCGTTCGGCGCTCACGGCCTGCTCGGTCGGCACATCGTTGAGCGGCGCCAGCGCCTCGAGCAGATCGGCGCGCTCGGCGAGGATCTCGATTGCCATCGCACCCTGCCCGGCCGCCGGCAAGCTCTGTTCGGGTTCGATCAGCGCGCGGATGCGTTCTTGAAGGCCAAGACGCTTCAAGCCGGCTGCAGCGAGAATGATGGCGGCATACTCGCCGCGGTCGAGCTTGCCCAGCCGCGTGTCCAGATTGCCGCGCAGCGGTTTGACCACGAGATTCGGATAGCGCGCTGCCACCAGCGCCTGGCGACGCAGGCTGCTGGTGCCGACCACCGCGCCGTCCGGCAGCGCATCGAGACTCGCATAGTCGTTCGATACGAAAGCATCGCGCGGATCTTCCCGCTCCAGTACCGCGGCCAGCGCAAAACCTTCCGGCAGCTCCATCGGCACGTCCTTGAGCGAATGCACCGCCAGGTCCGCACGGCGTTCGGACATGGCCACCTCGAGCTCCTTGACGAACAGGCCCTTGCCGCCGATTTTCGACAACGCGCGGTCGAGGATGCGATCCCCTTGTGTTGTCATTCCGAGAATTTCCACACTGCACTGCGGATATAATTGCGCCAGCCGTGCACGCACATGCTCGGCCTGCCACATCGCGAGACGACTCTCGCGCGAGGCGATGACCAATCTGGAAGGGGGAGAAGCTTTCACTGCGGGTTCTTTCGATGTCTGGTACTGCGCGGACCCGCATCTTATCATGCACCCTTGAGCCTCCTACCCAGCCGGCAGGGGATGCGTTCACGATCCTCGCCGGGCCCGTTCCGGGATTCCACGCTTGTCCAGCCTCACGAGTGCCACCCCAGCGACGCAGGATTTCACATGCCCAACAAGATGCAGCGCGCAGCGCAGCCGCCGGCCGCGGCAGACAAAGACGCCCCGTTGAAGGAAGACATCCGCCTGCTCGGCCGCCTGCTCGGCACCGTGCTGCGCGAACAGGAAGGCGAAGACGTGTTCCAGGTCGTGGAAACCATACGCCAGACGGCCGTGCGCTTTCGACGCGAGTCCGATGCCGGCGCCGGGGCGGACCTGGATCGTCTGCTGAAGAAGCTCACGCGCGAGCAGACCATTTCCGTGGTCCGCGCGTTCTCGTATTTCTCCCATCTGGCCAATATTGCCGAGGACCAGCATCACAACCGTCGCCGCCGCGCCCACCAGCTGGCGGGCTCCGAGCCGCAGCGCGGCAGCATCGCGTTCGCGCTGACTAAGCTGGATCAGGCCGGGGTGTCCGGCCAGGCGGTGCGCCACTTCTTCCGCGACGCGCTGATCGCGCCGGTGCTGACCGCGCACCCGACCGAGGTGCAGCGCAAGAGCATCCTGGACGCCGAGCGCGGTATTGCCCGCCTGCTGGCGGAACGCGACACGCCGCTCACGCCGAAAGAGCTGGCGAAGAACACCCAGCTGCTGCACGCCCGCATCGCGACCCTCTGGCAGACCCGCATGCTGCGCTACTCGAAGCTGACGGTGGCCGACGAGATCGAGAATGCGCTGTCTTATTACCGGATCACCTTCCTGCGCGAACTGCCTGAGCTGTATGAAGACATTCGCCAGGATGTCGCGGCCCACTTCCCGCAGCGACAGGGCATAAGTGACTTCCCTGCCTTCCTTCAGATGGGCAGCTGGATTGGCGGCGACCGCGACGGCAATCCGAACGTCAACGCGGACACGATGCGCCATGCGCTGATGCGGCAATCGACCGCCATCTTCGACTTCTACCTGGACGAGGTCCATGCCCTCGGCGCGGAACTATCGATCTCCACGCTGTTGACCGGCGTCACGCCCCAGCTGCAGGCGTTGGCCGACGCCTCTCCCGACCAGTCCGATCATCGCCAGGATGAACCGTACCGGCGTGCGCTGATCGGCCTCTATGCCCGCCTGGCCGCCACGGCGCGCGAGCTCGGCGCCGCGCATGTGCTGCGCCAGGAAGTCGGCAGCGCTGCGCCGTATGCGGATGCCGACGCCTTCGTCGCCGATCTGCGCACGGTCGCCGCCTCGCTCGAAGCGAACCACGGAAGCCCCCTGCAGAAGCCGCGCCTGCTCTCGCTGATCCGCGCCGCGGAAGTGTTCGGCTTCCACCTGGCCACGCTCGACATGCGCCAAAGCTCGGATGTGCACGAGAGCGTGATTGCCGAACTGTTTGCCGGAGCCGGCGTGGAACCGAGCTATGCGGGCCTGGACGAGGAGCGCAAGGTCGAGCTGCTGCTGGCTGAACTGGATACGCCACGCCTGCTGTATTCCCCCTACCTCGACTACTCGGACCAGACGGTATCCGAACTGGCCATCGTGCGCACCGCGCGTGAAGTGCGGCGCCGCTACGGCGAGCGGGCCATCCGCAACTACATCATCTCGCATACGGAGACGGTGTCGGACCTGCTCGAGGTGCTGCTGCTTCAGAAGGAAAGCGGACTGCTGCGCTTCGACGCCGATGCAGGCGGCGCGGCCGGCGCCGAACTGATGGTGATTCCGCTGTTCGAGACGATTCCCGACCTGCGCTGCGCGCCCGACATCATGGAGCGCTTCCTCGCGCTGCCCAAGGTGCGCGAGATCGTGCGCCGCCAGGGCGACCTGCAGGAAGTGATGCTCGGCTACTCGGATTCGAACAAGGACGGGGGCTTCCTGACTTCCAACTGGGAGTTGTACAAGGCCGAGACGCGGCTGGTTGCGCTGTTCGATCGGGCCGGCGTCAAGCTGCGGCTGTTCCATGGACGCGGCGGAACCGTCGGGCGCGGCGGCGGCCCCAGCTACGACGCGATCCTCGCCCAGCCGCCCGGCACCGTGAACGGTCAGCTGCGCCTGACCGAGCAGGGCGAAATCATCGCGTCGAAGTTCTCCGACCCGGAGATCGGGCGCCGCAACCTCGAGCTGATGGTCGCCGCCACCCTGGAAGCGAGCCTGACGCCGGCCGCGAGCGAGGGCCGCAGGGCGCGCACGCTCGCGCAGTTCGAAGGCATCATGGCCGAACTGTCCGAGCTCGCCTATCGGGCCTATCGCAATCTTGTCTATGAGACGCCGGGATTCACCGACTACTTCTTCGCCGCCACGCCGATCGCCGAGATTGCCGAACTCAATATCGGATCGCGCCCGGCCTCGCGCAAGTCCAGCCGCCGCATCGAGGACCTGCGCGCCATTCCTTGGGGATTCTCCTGGGGCCAGTGCCGCTTGCTGCTGCCCGGCTGGTATGGCTTCGGCAGCGCGGTGCAAGCCTGGCTGCACGAAGACGAGAAGCTGTACAAGAGCCGCCTTTCCCAGCTGCGCGCGATGTACCGGGAATGGCCGTTCTTCGCCACTCTGCTCTCCAACATGGACATGGTGCTGGCCAAGACCGACCTCGCGGTCGCCTCGCGCTACGCGAAGCTGGTCGCGGACCGCAAGCTGCGCAATGCCATCTTCAGGCGCATTGCCGACGAACATGAGCGTGCCAGCCATTTCTTCGCGCTGGTGACCGGTGCGCGCGAGCGTCTCGCGCAGAATCCGCTGCTGGCGCGCTCGATCAAGAACCGCTTCCCCTACCTCGACCCGCTGAATCACCTGCAGGTGGAGCTGATCAAGCGCCACCGCGGCGCGAGCGCGGAGGGACGTACCCTGGACGAGCGGGTGCGACGCGGCATCCACTTGTCGATCAACGGGATAGCGGCCGGGCTGCGCAATACCGGTTAAAAGCCGGGCCGGGCATCGTGCGATGCGTTCGCGGGCGCTACGCCGCGTTCGTTCAACGCACCAGCGCCTTGACCACTCCCCACTGCCTGCGCGAGATCGGCAGACGTTCATCGATATCGCGCAGGATCACCTGCCACGCTTCCTGCGTCTTCTCGCCGTCCTCTCCGTCGACCGGCTGCACGCCGCGCTCCACGCCCGCGATCGCCGCGCGCGCAACCAGCGCGTTGCGGTGGATGCGCACGAAGCGGTCGCCGAATTCCTCCTCGATCGAGGTAAGCGATTCCTCCACCAGGTATTCCTGTTGGCGCGTGCGCAGCGTCACGTACTTCAGCTCGGCCTTGCAGTACACGACCTCGTCCACCGGAACGAGCCGCACGCGGCCGCGTTCCTGTATGGAGAAATGCCGGCGCACCGCGGCGAGCTCCGCCGTCAGCGCCTGCAGGCGCTCGCGCGCAGCCGAGCGTGCGGTCGCTGCGCGCGCGATGGCCGTTGCCAGGCGCGCCGCCCGTACCGGCTTGAGCAGGTAATCCACCGCGTGCACCTCGAAGGCCTTGAGCGCGAATTCGTCGAAGGCGGT
>DATLGF010000220.1:0-4466 GCA_035540575.1 Noviherbaspirillum sp. | reverse complement strand
GTTGTTCTACGACCAGCGCATTATCCGCCGGCCAAGCGAAGCGTGCAGCCCGTGCCACAACTTCCGGATGGCGTTGCGATCTAAACTGACGATTTTCTCCCCGCATCCGCCATGCGAACCACCAAAGCCAGCGCCGCCGTTACGCGCCTGAATGCGCGCGATCCTGAATACCGTTACTCGATGGGCATGACTGCGAGCGGTTTCCTCTACCTGCTGCGCGCGAAGGAAGGCCAGCCGGCCGAGCGCGTCAGCGACGATCTGACGATGGAAGAGTTCATCGAGCTGGCCAATCGCACCGGCCCGCAGAAGAAGGTGAAGGTGAGCAAGCTGGATCAGGCGTTCGAGAAGCAGCTGGCGCGCAAGAACACGTAAGGCAGTTCACCGACTGGCTTCCGCATGGGCCAGCAGCCGCGTCGTGGCGCGCCACAGATGCCAGGCATCGCGCAGGCCGGGATCGAGATCCACATGGCTCAAGTCCGGCGGGATGAACAATTCGACCTGTCCTTCCGGCAGCGCCCCGGCCAACCGCTTGCTTTGGCTGAGTGGAATCACCGGATCGGCGGCGCCGTGCACCAGCAGCAATTGCGCGCGCAACGCTCCGAGGTCGTGGCGCGCCAGATCGAGCGCCGCAAGTTCCTCGCGCACGCGTTGCGGCAATGCGGCGACGAGCGCGTCGACCCGCTGCGGATCGGTATTTTCGATCAGCGCGAAGACCGCGCGACCGTCCGGAGTGAGCTGTGCGAGCCATCAGTCGACGGGCGCCGCGGGGTCCTGGGTGCGCGCGTTGGCGATCGCTTCCAGCGCGGCGTGGTCCTGCGGATCCTCCAGGTTGCGCAGCTGCGCGCGCAGCAGCATCCACTTGCCCTGCTGCACCGGTTCCCGAAGGTCGGCCGTCTCGCCGGTCGCGGCATCGACGCCGGTGGTCGCGTAGCGGATCACGTCGACTATGTCGTGATACCCGCCTATCAGCAGGATATAGGCAACGCGGTCAGCCAGGTCCGGCTTCATCGCCGCATGAATGGCCGGCCCGGCGGCCAGGCTCAGGGCCACCAGTCCGGCGCGGCCGTGCCCGGTCGCATGGCGCAAGGCCGTTGCAATCTCCTCGCGCTCGGCGCTGCCGACCGACATGTCGGTCATGCCTGGCAACTCCGGCGCCAGCACGACGAAGCCGCTGCGCGCGAGACTCTCGGCGAATTGCACCATGCGCACATCGCGTCGTCCTGCTTCGGTAAACCCGTGGATCAGTACCAGGGTCCCGCGCGACGCGTCGGGTCCGGCATAGCGGTCGGCGACCTGTGCATGCCCGGCGATCGTGTATTGCAGCGGCGTGACGTGCGGCGCGGGGGTGCGCCGCTTGAGCATGCTGTCGCCGCCGGCCGCCTGCAGGTCGGCCAGCAGCAGCGCCGCGTCCCAACCGCGCTGCACGCCGGCGCAACCCGACAACTGCAGCGCGGCAAGAAGAAACACCAGAAAAACGAATCGGCGCGCAAACAGCGTGGCGGCCATGGCTGACCCCCGTCCAATGAACTATCCGTTGGAAGGAGACGGGGGAAATCGGTTCAGGCCGGTCTGGGCTTCTGCAACAGCGCCTTCAGGTTGGCCAGCCGGTCCTTGGGACTGAGCACCTCTTCCTCCTTCGGTACGGCGTCACCCTCGTCGAGCTTCATTTCCTTGATGAAGCGCGAGACGTCGCAGTTCACATATTCGCGCGCGCGCTTGCGCCGCTTGCACCAGGTGATGTGCAGGCTACGCTGCGCGCGGGTGATGCCCACGTACATCAGGCGGCGCTCTTCCGCGATGCGTGCGGCCAGCGTTTCTACCGGCGCATCCGGGTCACCCTTGTGCGGCAGGATGCCCTCTTCCACGCCGACCAGGAACACGTGCGGAAACTCCAGCCCCTTCGACGCATGCAGCGTGGACATGCGTACCGCGTCCGGCTCTTCGTCGCGGCCTTCGAGCATCGTCATCAGTGCGACCATCTGCGTGAGTTCGAGCAGGCTCTTCTCGGGATCGGTGCCGTCGCGCCCGCCGGTGCCCTTTTCCTTCAGCCAGGTCGTGAACTCGAGCACGTTCTGCCACTTCGATTGCGCCTGGCGATCGTCGAAGGCGGAGTACAGCCAGGCTTCGTAGTTGATCTCCTTCATCATCTCGTCGAGCAGTTCGGCGGCGTTCTCGCCGCGCTTGGAGGCACGCGCCTCGAGCCCGTTGATGAAGTTGCAGAATTCGCGCAGCGGATAGAGCTGGCGGTCGTTAAGCTTGGATTCGATGCCGCCCTTGAACACGGCCTCGAACAGCGAGCACTGCCATTGCCCGGCGAACGCGCCGAGCGCTTCCAGCGTCGACTGGCCGACCCCGCGCTTGGGCGTGGTGACCGCGCGGATGAAGGCCGGATCGTCGTCCTGGTTCGCGATCAGGCGCAGGTAGCTGACGATGTCCTTGATCTCGGCGCGGTCGAAGAAGCTCTGGCCGCCGGAGATCGTGTACGGAATGCGTTCCTTGCGCAGCGCCTGCTCGATCACGCGCGCCTGGTGGTTGCCGCGGTACAGGATCGCGTAATCGGAGAACTTCGCGCGCCGCTCGAACTTGTGCGCGGAGATCATGATCGCGACCTGCTCGGCTTCCTGCTCGTCGTCCTGCATCGCCAGCACCTTCACCGGGTCGCCCAGGCCGTGCTCGGACCACAGCTGCTTCTCGAACAGCTTCGGGTTGTTGCCGATGACCGCGTTCGCGGCCTGCAGGATGCGCGTGGACGAGCGGTAGTTCTGCTCGAGCTTGATGATCTTCAGCTCGGGGAAATCGACCTGCAGCTGCTTGAGGTTTTCGATGGTAGCGCCGCGCCATGCGTAGATCGCCTGGTCGTCGTCGCCCACCGCGGTAAACATCGGCTTCTTGCCGACACCGGTCACCAGCAGCTTGACCAGCTCGTACTGGCAGGTATTCGTATCCTGGTATTCGTCGACCAGCAGGTAGCGCAGCTTGCGCTGCCATTTGTCACGCACCGCTTCGTTCTGCTGGAACAGCTCCACCGGCAGGCGGATCAGGTCGTCGAAGTCCACCGCCTGGTAAGCCGCCAGCGTGGCGACGTAATTGCGGTAGATGCGCGCGGCCTGTCCTTCGTCCTCGGTGGTCGCCTCCTTCAGTGCGCGCTCGGGATCGACCAGCGCGTTCTTCCACAGCGACATCGTGTTCTGGATGCGGCGCACGATCTGCTTGTCGGTCGTGCAGGCAAGGTCCTGGACGATCGAGAAGCAGTCGTCGCTGTCCATGATCGAGAAGCGGTCCTTCAGGCCGAGCTCCCTGGCTTCGCGGCGCAGGATCTGCATGCCGAGCGAATGGAAGGTGCAGACGGTCAGGTTCTTCGCTTCCTTCGGCTCCTTCAAGAGCTTGCCGATGCGTTCCTGCATCTCCAGCGCGGCCTTGTTGGTGAAGGTCACCGCGGCGATGTTGCGCGCGTCATAGCCGTGCTGTTCGATCAGCTGCGCGATCTTGGTGGTGATCACGCGGGTCTTGCCGGAACCTGCGCCGGCCAGGACCAGACAGGGTCCATCCATGTAGTTGACGGCTTCGCGCTGCGGCGGATTCATGCCGTGGGTGGAATGGGACATGCGGATGCGGGAGCGGTGCTGCGGGGAAAGCGGGCCATTGTAGCAGCGCAGGATGGCCCCGGTTGTGACAGGTCTGCGACATGCAAGAACGGCAAGACACAACGTCAAGGTGGGAGAACAGGCGCGGCCTGCCCTTGCCGCACAGGGCGCTGATCCTAGCGCGGGCGCCCCAGCGACATCGCCCAGTACTGGCCGTAGCGCGCGGCATCGTTGCGCACGCAGGCCACGCCGACCTCGGTGAAGCTGGTGCTCATCAGGTTTTCGCAGTGTCCCGGGCTGTCGAGCCAGGCGGTGATCACCTGGGAGATGCCGGCCTGCCCGGCGGCGAGGTTTTCTCCGGCGGCGGACCAGTTGTAGCCGGCATCGCTGATACGCTGGCTGAAGGTGCGCCCGTTCAGCGCGTCGTGGGAGAAGTAGTTGTTGACGGCCATGTCTTCGGCATGGCCGGCGGCTGCGGCGAACAGCAGGTCGTTCCATGCCAGCGGCGGCGCGGCCGAGAACGAGCGCGTCCCGCACAGGCGGGCAGTCGCGCGCGCGGCATTGATCTGCTCCAGCATCGACTGCTGATAGTCGGCAATGCCGCAGGTGTTCGCGCTGGTCAGCTGCGTGGAAGCGCCCGGCGCCGGCGTGCCGGTGGCCGGGGGCGGCGTTGTCGGGACCGGGTCCGGCGAGTCTTCGCCGCCGCCACCGCAGGCGGCCAGTCCCATGCACAAGGCCAGCGCCCCGATTAACTTCCATTGCGGCTCCACGGCGCCTCTCCTTTCTTGTCTGGAACTCATTGCAGACCGGGACAGCGCCGACTTGGTTCCTGCGCCGGAAGATTGCGCAAACGCCGGCGTGAAAAAGCGCTTGGCCGGATAC
>DATLGF010000219.1:0-3927 GCA_035540575.1 Noviherbaspirillum sp. | reverse complement strand
GTCCATCAGCGCGCGCCATTCGCCGGCGAGGTCGCCGGCGCCGGACTCGATGCGCTCCTGCAACGGAGCGGCCGCTTCGGTGGCGTTCAACACGCGCTGGGCGGCCTGCTCCGTCATCTTCGCGACGTAGTCGAGACGGTCGCGCGCGTCGGGCATATCATGCGCCGCCTTGGCGATCAGCTTGTCGAAGCCGAGACCGCGCAGGTTCTCATGCAGCATGCGCGTCATCTGTCCGACGCGCGCCAGCACCTCTTCCTGCGCGACGCCCTGCACCGCCGCGCCCGGCCGCACCGCTGCCTGGTCCACCGTCAGATCCCGAGTTTCTCGAAGATCTTCGACAGCTTTTCGTCCAGCGTGGCCGCGGTGAACGGCTTGACCACGTAGCCGTTGGCCCCTGCCTGCGCGGCGGCGATGATGTTTTCCTTCTTCGCTTCCGCGGTCACCATCAGCACCGGCATCTTGGACAGCGCGGGATCGGCGCGGATCTGCTGCAGCATCGTCAATCCGTCCATCACCGGCATGTTCCAGTCGGAGATCACGAAATCGAACTGTTCGCTGCGCAGCTTGGACAGCGCCATCGCGCCGTCCTCCGCTTCGTCGACGTTCGTGTAGCCCAGCTCCTTGAGCAGGTTGCGGACGATGCGGCGCATCGTGGAAAAGTCGTCGACGACCAGGAATTTCGTATTGGGACCCGCCATGGATGCTCCGTCAAATCTGTACTGCGTAGTGAACTGCCCGGATATTGCCGTACGGCACTATCGGCCCTAAGTATAAACGCTCGCCTTCCCGTTGTGCAGCGCCAAACGTACTACACCCGCAACGCCCGGCTGCTGTGGGTTGCCAGATGGTTCAGCACCATCCCGGGCAATGCGGTCAGAGCGCCGACCTCGTGGGCCGCGCCCATTGCTATGGCTTCGCGCGGCATGCCGAACACCACGCAACTGGCCTCGTCCTGCGCGAAGTTGTAGGCGCCGGCCTCTCGCATGCGCAGCATGCCGGCCGCGCCGTCCTTGCCCATTCCGGTCAGGATCACCCCAACCGCGTTCTTTCCGGCGCAGCGCGCGGCGGACTCGAACAGCACGTCGACCGACGGACGGTGGCGGTTGACCGGCGGCCCCTGGTCGAGCTGGGTCATGTAGTTGGCGCCGCTGCGCACAAGCTGCAGGTGCGAGTGGCCCGGCGCGATGAACGCATGGCCCGGCAGCACCCGTTCGCCACCCTCGGCCTCGCGCACCGTGATCTTGCACAGCGTGTCGAGGCGCTTGGCGAACGAGCGCGTAAAACCTTCCGGCATGTGCTGGGTGATCAGGATGCCGGGGCAGTCCGACGGCATCTGGACCAGGAATTCCTTGATCGCCTCCGTGCCTCCGGTGGAAGCGCCGATGATGATCAGCTTCTCGCTACTGGTGAGCGGATTGCGGATCAGCGGCAGTCCTTCGGACGCAGCCTTGCCTGCCTCGCTGGACGCGACTGTGCGCGCGCGCACGCGCGCCTTCGCCGCCGCACGGATCTTGTCGGTGATCAGTTCGGCATATTCCAGCATGCCGCTCTGGATGGACAGCTTGGGCTTGGTGACGAAATCAACCGCGCCGAGTTCGAGCGCGCGCAGCGTGATTTCCGAGCCGCGCTCGGTCAGCGACGAGACCATCACGACCGGCATCGGGCGCAGCCGCATCAGCTTTTCGAGAAAATCGAGGCCGTCCATGCGCGGCATTTCGACGTCCAGCGTCAGCACGTCGGGGTTGGTCTTCTTGATCAGCTCGCGCGCCACGATCGGATCGGGGGCGACGCCGACCACCTCCATGTCGGGCTGCTTGCGGATGATTTCGTTCATCACACTGCGGATCAGTGCGGAGTCGTCGACGATCAGGACCTTGATTTTCATGATGCGGTTGTTCCCGTGCGATGCTAACTGAACAGTTCGATGTCGCCCGCCACCGGCACGGTCTGCAGACGCTGCGCGTAATCCTGTTCGCGATTGACGAGCGTGTTGTTGTTGAGCTGACGCAGCTTCTTCACCAGCACCTTGCCGGTGCGCGGAAAGAAGTACACTTTGCGCGGATAGATGTCATTCAGATCTTCGGCGAGCACCCGGATGTTCTCGGCGCGCAGGTAGTTGCGCACGAACTGGGCATTGCGCTCGCCGACGTTGATCGCGACAAAGCCGCGCAGCACGTTGCCGCCGCCGAACACCTTGGCCTCGAGGTTCTCGCGCCGCGCTCCGGCCTTGAGCAAGTCGTTGATCAGCACTTCCATCGCGTAGGTGCCGTAGCGCATCGAGGCCGAGACAGGGCTGTCGGCGTCGCCGCCCCCGTCGGGCAGCATGAAGTGGTTCATGCCGCCGATGCCGGTAACGCGGTCACGGATGCAGGCCGACACGCAGGACCCGAGCACAGTCACGATCATCATGTCCTTGCAGGTGTAGTAGTACTCGCCCGGCAGGATCTTCGCCGCATCGCAATCGAAGGTGCGGTCGTAATAGACGTTGGTGGCGAACTGCTCTTCGATTCCGTAGCTCATGGCGTGCTCTTCAAGGCTGCGGCCGAATGCTGCAGCGGATGACGCTTCGAATCCAGTTCGTAGACGGTCTTGCCGCGCAACTTGAACGCATCGGACACGTACAGGAAGTTTTCCGAGTGGCCGGCGAACAGCAGGGCGTCCGGTTTCATTAATGGAACAAAGCGCGTCAGGATTCTACCCTGCGTCGGCTTGTCGAAATAGATCATCACGTTGCGGCAGAAGATCGCGTCGAACGGCCCTGAGACCGGCCAGTCCGGCGCCAGCAGGTTGAGATGCCGGAATGTGACCATCTCGCGCAGTTCCGGCCGCACGCGCACCTGGCCCGCATGCGCCCCCTTGCCGCGCAGGAAAAACCGGCGCACACGCTCGCTATCCATTTTCTCGACCCGTTCAATCGGGTAGATCCCCTGTGCGGCCGTCGCCAGCACATTGGTGTCGATGTCAGTCGCGATCACCTGGCAGGCGGCCGCCTTCGCTCCTAGCGTCTCGCACAAGGTCATTGCGATCGAATACGGCTCCTCTCCGGTGGAGCTCGCCGCGCACCAGATGCTGACCGGCTCGCCGCGCCTTCGCACATGCTCGGCGAGGATAGGAAAGTGATGCGCCTCGCGAAAGAACGAAGTCAGGTTGGTGGTAAGGGCATTGGTGAATGCCTCCCACTCGGAGCTGCCGGGGTCGTGCTCGAGCCGGTCCAGGTAGGATTCGAACGAGCGCATGCCGATTGCGCGCAGGCGGCGCGCGAGACGGCTGTATACCATTTCCTGTTTGCTGTCGGCCAGCGCGATGCCGGCACGGCGGTAGATCAGCGCACGCACGCGCTCAAAGTCGCGCGGTGTGAAAGCGAATTCCTTGAGCGCGTCGGACCCGCCGCTCCCCCCGGAAGTCGCCTTCGCGGGCGCGCGGGCAGTCCGCGCCGACGCGCCAGCTGCGTCATTCACGACATCGTTCCTCATCCCATTTCTCCGCCGGCGCAATGCCGGCTCAATGTCGCAAATCTGTGCGTATCAGTCGTCGGGTCAGAACTCTTCCCAGTCGTCGCCCGCAGCCGGTTTTCCCCGGCGCGCCGGTGCGACGGCCTTCGGCGCGCGCGCCGACGAGGCAGGCAGCTTCGCCGCGACCCGTGCTGGCGCCGTGACCTGCGGGCCCGCCGCTTG
Organism: Noviherbaspirillum sp.; assembly: GCA_035540575.1. Classification (GTDB taxonomy): domain Bacteria; phylum Pseudomonadota; class Gammaproteobacteria; order Burkholderiales; family Burkholderiaceae_D; genus Noviherbaspirillum. The sequence goes on along the minus strand of DATLGF010000219.1, from coordinate 253 downwards.
CATCACTGGCGCCGGTCGGGCGGCCGGCTGGACGGACGCCGCGGCATAGGCGATCTTGAACGCATCGACCGCTTCGGCAAGCCGCGTGGCCTGGTCCTGCATGCTCTGGGCGGCGGCCGCGGCCTCCTCGACCAGCGCCGCGTTCTGCTGCGTCATCTCGTCCATCTGGGTGATCGCGCGGTTGACTTCCTCGATGCCCGCGCTCTGCTCCTCGCTGGCCGCCGAGATCTCGGTCATGATGTCGGCGACGCGC
>DATLGF010000218.1:0-3898 GCA_035540575.1 Noviherbaspirillum sp. | reverse complement strand
GAAACGGCGCGCGAATGCCGGGTCCGGCGTATCGACATCAAAGGCCCAGATCATGCCGCGCTGGCGGAAATGGTTCACGCGCGCATCGACGGCCAGCGGCAGCAGCGATTCGGTCAGCCGCTGCGCGCGGGCGCGGTTGTTTTCGAGCACGTTGTCGTGGTCGAAGATCGAAAGCGTCGCCAGCGCCGCGCGGCAGGCCAGCGGATTGCCCGTATACGAATGCGAATGCAGGAAGCCGCGCTTGACGTCGGCGTCGTAGAAGGCCCGGTAGATCGCGTCGCGTGTCATCACCAGCGACAGCGGCAGGTAGCCGCCGGAAATGCCCTTGGACAGGCAGAGGAAATCCGGCCAGATGCCCGCTTGTTCGCAGGCGAAGAAGGTGCCGGTGCGCCCGCAGCCGACCGCGATTTCGTCGGCGATCAGGTGCACGCCGTACTGGTCGCACAGCCGGCGCACTTCGGACAGGTAGACCGGGTCGTACATCGCCATGCCGGCCGCGCACTGCACCAGCGGTTCGACGATGATGGCCGCGATCTTGTCCGCGCGCCGCTGCAGCAGCGCCTCGAGCTCGCCGGCGGCATTCAGGGCCACGTCGACGCCCGACTCCCCGTCACGCGCCTTGCGCCCGTCCGGCGAGGCGATCACGTGCGCGGCCTGCACCATCGGGCCGTAGGCGTCGCGGAACAGCGGCACATCGGTGACGCGCAGCGCGCCCACGGTTTCTCCGTGATAGCTGTCCTTCAGGCAGACGAATTCCTGCTTGTCGGCCTTGCCGCTGTTGCGCCAGAAATGAAAGCTCATCTTCAGCGCGATCTCGACCGCGGCGGCGCCGTCGGACGCATAGAAGCAGTGGCCGAGCACGTTGCCGGTGCGCTCGGCCAGCCGTTCGGACAATGCCACGACCGGCTCATGCGTGAAGCCGGCCAGCATCGCATGCTCGAGCTTGTCGAGCTGATCCTTCAGCGCATCGTTGATGTGCTGGTTCGCGTGCCCGAACAGGTTCACCCACCACGAGCTGATCGCGTCCAGGTAGCGACGCCCTTGCGGGTCGTACAGCCATGCGCCCTTGCCGTGCGACAGCGGCACCAGCGGCATCGTCTCGTGATGCTGCATCTGCGTGCACGGGTGCCAGACGCTGGAAAGGCTGCGTGCGACGAGTTCGGGTTGTGGGGTGGGGTTCAAACCTGCTCCAAAAATTCTTTCAAGCTTCAATCTTCGTGCTCCCCTCTCCCGGAACGGGAGAGGGGAGCAAAGCTCAGCCTAACCAATTCGGCTTGCGCTTCTCCAGAAACGACTTCACCCCCTCCTTGCCCTCTTCCGAACTGCGGATATCCGCAATCCGCTCGGCGGTATCGGCAATCAAGGCATCACTCAGCTCCCGCCCCGCCACGTCCTGCACAAGCCGCTTCGCTTCCTTCACCGCGTTCGGGCTGTTGTTCACCAGCGCCTTGACGATTTCGCCACACACGGTGTCCAGCGCGTCGACGCCGACCACCTGATGCACGAAGCCGATGCGCTGCGCTTCCTGCGCGGAAAAGCGCTCGGCCGTCAGGAAATAGCGGCGCGACGCGTTCTCGCCCATGGCCTTGATGACGTAAGGCGAGATTGTCGCAGGAATGAGGCCGAGTTTGACCTCGGACAGGCAGAAATTGACCGCGTCGGTCGCCACTGCGATGTCGCAGGCAGCGACCAACCCCATCCCGCCCGCATAGCAGTCGCCTTGCACTTTTGCCAGCACCGGCTTCGGGCAGGTATAGATCGTGCGCAGCATCGCGGCGAGCTGGGCGGCGTCGGCACGGTTTTCGTCGTGCGAATAGCCGGCCATCTTCTTCATCCAGTTCAGGTCCGCCCCGGCGCAGAACGCGGGGCCGTTGGCGGCCAGCACGATCGCGCGCACCTCGGCGTTTTCCCCGAGCGCACGGAAGACATGGGTGATTTCGGCAATCGTCGTTTCATTGAACGCATTGCGCACGTCGGGCCGATTCAGCGTGACCGTGGCAACGCGGTCCTCGATTGCAAGCAATAAAGTCTGGTAGTCCATCATCACATCCTGAAAACGCCGAACTTCGTGTCCGGAATCGGTGCATTCAGCGAGGCCGACAGGCCCAGGCCCAGCACCATGCGGGTGTCGGCCGGATCGATCACGCCGTCGTCCCACAGGCGCGCGGTGGCGTAATACGGATGGCCCTGGTGTTCGTACTGGTCGCGGATCGGCTGCTTGAACGCCTCTTCCTCTTCCTTGCTCCAGCTGCCGCCCTTTGCTTCGATGCCGTCGCGCTTGACGGTCGCCAGCACCGACGCCGCCTGCTCGCCGCCCATCACCGAGATGCGCGCGTTCGGCCACATCCACAGGAAGCGCGGCGAATACGCTCGGCCGCACATGCCGTAGTTGCCGGCGCCGAAGCTGCCGCCGATGATCACGGTGAACTTCGGCACCGACGCGGTCGACACCGCGGTCACCATCTTCGCGCCGTTGCGCGCGATGCCCTCGTTCTCGTACTTGCGCCCGACCATGAAGCCGGTGATGTTCTGCAGGAACACCAGCGGGATCTTGCGCTGGCAGCACAGCTCGATGAAGTGCGCGCCCTTCAAGGCGGACTCGGAGAACAGGATGCCGTTGTTGGCGATGATGCCGACCGGCATGCCGAAGATGTGGGCGAAGCCGCACACCAGCGTGGTGCCGTAGCGCGCCTTGAATTCGTCGAACTCGCTGCCGTCGACAATGCGCGCGATCACCTCGCGCACATCGAAGGGCTTGCGCGTGTCAGTCGGGATCACGCCGTACAGCTCGCGGGGATCGTACTTCGGCGCGACAGGCTCGCGCAGCACCAGTTGCTGCGGCTTCCTGCGATTGAGGTTGCCGGTGATCTTGCGCGCCAGCGCCAGCGCATGCATGTCGTTCTGCGCGAGGTGATCGACCACGCCGGACAGACGCGTGTGCACATCGCCGCCGCCGAGATCCTCGGCGCTGACGACTTCGCCGGTCGCCGCCTTCACCAGCGGCGGTCCGCCGAGGAAGATCGTGCCCTGTTCCTTCACGATGATCGATTCGTCGCTCATCGCCGGCACGTAGGCGCCACCGGCCGTGCAGGAACCCATCACCACCGCGATCTGCGGGATGCCCTTAGCCGACATATTCGACTGGTTGAAGAAGATGCGGCCGAAGTGGTCGCGGTCCGGGAAGACGTCGTCCTGATTCGGCAGGTTGGCGCCGCCGGAGTCGACCAGATAGATGCAGGGGAGATTGTTCTGGTCGGCGATCTCCTGCGCGCGCAAATGCTTCTTCACCGTCATCGGGTAATAGGTGCCGCCCTTGACGGTCGCGTCGTTGCAGACGATCACGCACTCCTGGCCGGCCACGCGGCCGATCCCGGTGATGATGCCGGCGCTCGGTGCTGCATCCTGATACATGCCGTAAGCCGCCATCTGCGAGAACTCGAGGAAGGGCGTGCCCGGGTCAAGCAGCATCTGCACGCGGTCGCGCGGCAGCAGCTTGCCGCGCGACGTGTGCTTCTTGCGCGCATCCTCGCCGCCGCCCAGCGCGATCTTTTCCACCTTCGCCTTCAGGTCGTCCACCAGCGCCTGCATCGCAGCCGCATTGCCCTTGAAGTCGTCCGAACGGACATTGAGTTTCGATTCAAGAATTGTCATTGTTGTCTTTCCGGGATAGTCCCGTCCACGTAGTACCAGTTACCTTCTTCACGCACGAAGCGGCTCACTTCATGCAGCCGGTGCGCACGCCCGCCGACCTTGTAGCGGGCGATAAATTCCACGATCGCCGCATCGCCGTCCTGCTGGTGGCGGCGTACTTCCAAGCCCAGCCATTTGGTGGTTGCATTCGCCAGCTCGCCTTGCGGGCGGGTGCTCGCATGCCAGGTCTGCTGCAGATACGCGTCCT
>DATLGF010000217.1:0-10890 GCA_035540575.1 Noviherbaspirillum sp. | reverse complement strand
TGAATCGCGCAGCGAAGCGGCCCAGGCCGAGGTGCCGGGCGCGCCCGGCACCTCGGCCTGGGCCGCTTCGCTGCGCGATTCACCGGTCATCAAATTGGTGGTCACAGTCACGGCGGAAACCAGCAAGCGCCCGTCGGCGGTATAGCCGGCCAGCGTGGTGCCGCTGTCGCCGTGCTGGACCGCGAGCTGCTGCAGGGCTGACCCGCGCGGATCGATCACGACGGCGTCCTCGCCGAGCGGGTATTCGATGCCGGGCGTGATCAGGCGCTTGTTGTCGGGGAAGGTGACCTTGTAAGCCTGTTTCGCAACTACTGCACGGCCGTCCGAGAGGCCGTAGGCAAACGCGTAGCTGCTGCGGTCGGCCAGCGCGAAGCTGGTGAGCTGCGCGCCCGCCGGCATGGTGATGCGGCTTTCCTGCAGCACGCGACCATCCTTGAACCCGAAGAAGCTGACATCGCCGGTTGCGCCGATGCGCACGCCGATCTCGCGCTGTTCCTCACCCGAGTAAGCACCGGTGCGCTGGACCGCGCTGCCCGGCGCCGCGAAGCTCGCCTGGGCCTCGACCGAAGGCGGAACGAACAGGGGCACGACGACGCTGGCGAGATAGAAGAAGATCGCGGACACCGCGACGATCACCCCGATGCCGCCTGCGGACATCAGGACCTTGAAGACCTTGTCGGTCACCAGCCTGCGATGCATCGCACGGTCCATCGTGACGGCGGTTTGGCTGCGGGTGAGTGTGTTCATGTTGTAGTTGGCCGGGGTGATGGCGCCCTGAAATCGCGCTGTACTGTTCCCTCTCCCTTCCAGGGGGAGGGTTAGGGTTAGGGTGAGGGTGCAGAGCCCGAACAGGCTAGATCGCTAGCTCGAAGTCCCTACCCCCATCCCAACCCTGTCCACGTCGCCGCTTGCAAGCGGCTCCGATTCGGACGGCGCAGAGCAGTGCTCTGCGAAACCCCGTCCTCATCCCCCTGAAAGGGGAAAGGGGCTTTACCGTGGACGATCAAGCAGTACACGGTGAATTTCAGCCTTACTGCACCGTCCTCACCTTCTGGAACTGCGCAATCGTCGTCACCGGACGACCCTTCGCATAGCTGTCCTTGTTCATCACCCAGACCAGCGTCTCGCCCTTGGGGCCCGCGCCGATGTCGGTAAAGGAATAAGGCACTTCACCGAACTGCGCGAAGTCCATCATGTCCTTCATGTTGCCGAACACGTAGAAGCGGCCGTTCTTGAACACTTCGCCATAAAAGTTGGCGTCAGCCTGCAGCTTGCCGTCGAACACCTGCTCGGCCATGCTCGGGCGGTTGTTCTTGACGTCGTCGCCGCTGATGCCGAACACCACGGTCTTGCCGCCGGGGCCGGCACCGATGCGGGTGCGCGTCAGCGGAACTTCGGCGTGGGCGAGGAAGCCGAAGTAGTTCTTCGTATCGGCGAAGGCGTAGTAGCGGCCGTCTTCCGGCAGCACCACATAGAATTCGCGCGCTGCTGCGACGGCTGCCGGAGCAGCAGGGGCGGCGGCAGCTGCGGGCGCAGCCGGCGCCTGGGCCTGTTGCGTGGGGGCCGCACAGCCGGCCAGAACGAGGGCGGCAAACATGCCGGATGCCAGCGCGGCCAGCTTGATGGTCTTGTTCATGCGTTTTCTCCTGTCAGGTCACGCACGCAGACCGGCAACGCCAGCCTGCGTGCTGCACGATTACTTGACGAGCTGTTCCAGCGCCTGGTTGGCGATACGAGCGGGCAGGGGCACGAAGCCGTCCTTCACCACGACTTGCTGACCTTGCTTGGACAGCACCAGCTTGACGAACTCGCGCTCGATCGGAGCCAGCGGCTGGTTCGGCTTCTTGTTCACGTAGACGTAGAGAATGCGGGCGAGCGGATAGGAACCGTCGACGGCGTGAGCGGCATCCGGTTCGACAAACGCCTCGCCACGCTTCTTCGACAGCGGCAGTGCGCGCACGCCGGAGGTCTTGTAGCCGATGCCCGAGTAGCCGATCGCATTGATCTGGGTCGACACGCTCTGCACCACCGAAGCCGAACCCGGCTGCTCGGCGACGTTGCGCTTGAAGTCGCCCTTGCACAGTGCGGTGTCCTTGAAGAAGCCGTAGGTGCCGGAGACCGAGTTACGGCCGTACATCGCCACGTCGCGGTTGGCCCATTCGCCGGACATGCCGATCTGGCCCCACTTGGTGACGTCGGCCGCGCTGCCGCACTTGCGTGCCACCGACATCATCGCGTCGACGTCTTCCAGCGACAGCCCCTTGATCGGGTTGTCCTTGTGCACGTACACGGCCAGCGCATCGATCGCGACCGGCACAGCGGTCGGCTTGTAGCCATGACGGCGCTCGAAGCTTTCGATCTCCTTCGCATTCATCATGCGGCTCATCGGGCCGAAGTTCGATGCGCCTTCGGTCAGGGCCGGCGGTGCGGTCGAGGAACCTGCACCCTGAATCTGGATGTTCACGTTCGGATAGGTTTTCTTGAACTCTTCAGCCCACAGCGTCATCAGATTGTTCAGCGTGTCGGAACCGACGCTGGTGAAGTTGCCGGAGACGCCGGCGGCCTTCTGATAGTCGGCCAGTGCGGGATCGACCTGCACGGCCTGGGCGAACACCACATTGCTCATTGCTGCGGCAACCAGGCCTGCGGCGGGAATCCACTTCCTCATGTTCATTTGCGCTCTCCTAAGCGTGTGACGAAAAGAAACTGCGCGCAGCTTAGCGATGAGATATGACGCGTTAATGACGGAAAAATGACGGTTTGATGACAGGCCGGCAGCGCCGGTCAAACTGACGCGCCGAGATGCCGCAGCTGCGACATGCCTTCCTCTCCGAGAAAGCCGGCGAGCTGGTGGTGCAGCAGGCTGATGAAGGTGGACTGGTCGAGCGCGGCGCGGTAGAAGCAGGTCCGATGCACCTTGCGCAGGCGGATCAGCCGTTTCAGGTGCAGGCGTTCCAGTGTGGCGCGCAGAACGGTGGGCGTGAGCGCGGCGTCGCCAAGCAGGTGGTGCAGGTCGGCGAGCGTCACTTCATGGAAGGCCCACAGCGCATGCAGTACGCGGCCCTCGAGCGGGCCGAAGCGCAGCAGCGCCAGCTCTTCGCGCTTGCCGGAAAGGAGGGAGGGGTCGGCGGACATGGCGAACGCGCCCGCTGCGGGCACGGTGGTGATTGCTTGAGGTCACCGGATGCTAGCGCCGCTTCATGACAGGATCGTGACAGCTAGCGTACCTCGGCAAGCGCATCGAGCAGGGCTTCGGCCGCATCATCGGTCGAATAAGGCTTGGGAAGGGTCCGGATACCGCGCAGGTCGATCCTGCGCTCGCTGTAGCCGGTCGTCAGCAGTACCGCGACATTCGGATGCTCGGCATGCAGTTGGTGCGCCAGATCGATGCCCGACAGGCTGCCCGGCATCACGATGTCGGACAGGACCGCATCGACGGCGATTCCCGATTGCAGCATGCGTATCGCTTCGTCGCCATCCTCGGCTTCGAGCACGCTGAAGCCGCGGCTCTCGAGCGCGGCCCGCACGACCTCGCGCACCTGGGCGTCGTCGTCGACGAGCAGCACGCGTTCGCCGTCGGCGCGGCGCTTGCTGCCGCCACTGCCGGCGACCGCGGGCGTGATCGGCATCTGCAGTGCCCGAGGCAGATAGAGGATGGCGTCGGTTCCCTTGCCCGACTGGCTCTGCAGGAGCAGGGTGCCGCCGCTCTGACGCGCGAAGCCGTATGCCTGCGACAGCCCCATGCCGGTGCCCTGGCCGACTCCCTTCGTGGTGAAGAAGGGATCGATCGCGCGCGCCAGCACTTCCGGCGTCATGCCCTCGCCATTGTCCAGCAGCGAGATGCGCACGTAGTCGCCTGGCTGCAGCTCGTCCAGCGGCACGGTCAAGGTTTCATTGTGCGCGCACAGGCGCAGCTTGCCCCCGGCGGGCATTGCGTCGCGCGCATTCATCGTCAGGTTCAGCAGCGCCAGTTCGAACTGGAGCGGATCGACCGTGATGTGCCAAAGCGAGGTCGGAATGTCGACGTTCAGTTCGATATCGCTGCGCAATCCACCCGCGAGCAGCGGCCGCACTTCCGTCAGGTGCCTGACCGGATCGATGGTTTCAATGCGCGAATCCTGGCGCCGTCCGAATACCGCTAGCTGGCGCGTCAGCTCCGCCGCCCGTCTCACCGCGCGCGCGCAGTTGTCGAGCGTGCCGAGTGCACGCGCATCGGTAGTCAGCCGGCGCGTCAGTTCCACGCCGGTGCTGACCGTTTGCAGGATGTTGTTGAAGTCATGCGCGATGCCGCCGGTCAGGCGTCCAAGCGCCTCGAGCTTCTGCGCATGCAGCAGCGCGCGCTGCGAGCGTTCCGCGCTGGCGACCGCGTCGGCGATGCGGCGCTCCTGGTCTTCGTGCGCGGCCTGGAGGCTGGTGCCGGCCTCGGCCAACGCGGCGTTTACCGTATCGAGCTCCACCAGCCCGCTTGGCTGCACACGCACCGGCCGGCGTTCTCCGAGACGCTGCGCGGCGCGCCGCGTGGCTTCGATTGCACCCGCTGTGTCGCGCGCCATCTTGAGCGCCGCCAGCAACGCGAGTCCGAGCAGCAGGAGCATGGCCAGCGCCAGCCATGCGTTGGTGCGCCACGCAGCCCGCTGGAGCAGGTCCGTCGGCACCGCCACGTAGAAATTCCAGCCATAGTGCGGCGCGTGGCTCAGGAACACCGTCGCCGCCTCGCCGGAAAGCGCCCGCCCTTCGGCAAAGCCTTCGCCGGCTTCGAGCAGGTGGCCAACCGTCCGGCGTACCGACACGCCGACGTAGCGTTCGGCGTCGCGGTTGCGTGCCACGATCACGCCGTGGGCATCGGCAATGCCGGCTATCCATTCGGGCGGAAGCCGTTGCAGCTCGAGCAGCGACTGCAGCTGTGCGGCATAGGACCCCATGTTCAGGTAATAGCGCACGCGGCCGTTGCGCTCGACCGGTATCTGGATCGCGAAGCTGTAGCCTTTTCCGACCGGCGGCTCGTACAGATTGCTGATCAGCGTGGCGCGCGGGCCGGCTTCGGCGCGCATCTCGAGCGCCTGCGGCAGCATGCGCGGGAGCGGCTTCCCGTAGGGTACGCGCGTGTTGAGCAGCTGCCGGCCGTCGGAGGTGGACAGAAAAATCGCTACGTCGCCGGCGTCGGCAATCTGCTTGGCGTGCGCATAGAAGTTGCGGAAATCGTCGTTATCCAGCGCCGGCGACGCGGCCAGTGCATGCAGGATCGACTCGCGCCGCGCCAGTTCGCGTTCCAGGCCCAGAGACAGCGCCCGCGCCGTCTCGCGCATTGCCTGGCGCTGAAAGTCCTGGGTCTCGTGATAGGCATAGGCGAGCGCGACGACCGCGCACAGGGACGCTGGCAGCAGAATGGCCAGCACCAGCAGCAGCAGGCGGGTTCGGATACGCATCGGGCTCGTCGATTCGGTGGCATGCGCGGCACACCCACTCCGCCGCGCCCAAAGCAGGTGCGTTGCACGATAGCATGGAATGCCGGAAGCCCGGTGAGCTTGCGCAATACCTGCTGTCGCTTACCTTTGCGCCGGAGGGATGGATGCGCACCGGGCGACGAGCTCCGCATGCGCCTCGCTGTCTACAGGCTTGTGGACCACGCGCGTACCGGCCGGATAATTGCCCAGGAAGTTCCCGCCCTTGCGATTGACGCGCGGCCGCACCGGCCGCGGCCAGAAGCCGCCTGCGCAGTTGGGACAGACATTGCTCAGCACCTTGCTCACGCAGTCCGCGCAGAACGTGCATTCGAAGCTGCAGATCATCGCATTGGTGGCCTCAGGAGGGAGAGGCGTGTCGCAATGTTCGCAACCGGGTCGCAGTTCCAGCATCGTCGCTCCTTCAGCGGATCGGCAGCTTGGTTGTGTTCTTCACCTCTTCCATCACCGCATAGGTGTGCGTCTCGCGCACGCCTTTGAGCTGCAGCAGCGATTTGCCGAGGAATTCGCGGTAGGCGTTCATGTCCTTCACGCGCGCCTTGACGAGGTAGTCGAAGCCGCCGGCCACCATATGGCATTCCTGCACTTCCGGAATCACCTGCACGCTGCGCTTGAACGCTTCGAACACTTCGGGCGTGGTGCGATCGAGCACGACTTCGATGAACACCAAGAGCGATACGTCGAGCAGTTGCGGATTGAGCTGGGCGGTGTAGTGGAGGATGTAGCCGGCTTCCTGCAGCTTGCGCACGCGTTCGAGGCAGGCGGCAGGCGAGAGATTGACGCGCGAGGCGAGCTCCACGTTGCTGATCCGGCCGTCGTTCTGCAGCTCGGAGAGGATTTTCTTGCTGATCTTGTCTAGCATGGGCGCTACGGGGAGAGATAAATTTTCTTCGGTGATAGTTTCCCACGAAGCGAAAAATTCCGTGGAAGAGCGAGATTTCCAGAATTAATAAGAACAAAACATCACTAGAATCGAATCATCGCAACCCCAACCAATGATCGCCATGTTGACCGAAACACGTGCTGCCCGTCCAGCATTTTCCGCCTTTTTCGACGATATCGCGCAGGCCCCTTCGCCGCTGCGCGCCGCCATCACCGCGGCCTGGCGCCGTGACGAGCCCGAAGCCGTTCAGTGGCTGCTCGCGCAGGTGCCCGGCGATGCCCAGGCCCGGCCGCAGGCCGAGGCGCTCGCGCGCAGGCTGGTCGCCGCGGTGCGGGAAAAGCGCACGCGCGCCTCCGGCGTCGATGCGCTGATGCATGAATTCTCCCTGTCCTCGGAAGAAGGCGTCGCGCTGATGTGCCTGGCCGAAGCCCTGCTGCGCATTCCGGACAAGGAAACCGCCGACCGCCTGATCGCCGACAAGATCAGCCGCGGCGACTGGAAGCGTCACCTCGGCGAATCGCCTTCGCTGTTCGTCAACGCGGCCACCTGGGGTCTGCTGATCACCGGCAAGCTGGTGTCGACCAGCAGCGAACAGGGCCTGAGTTCGGCGATCACACGCCTGCTCGCCAAGGGCGGCGAGCCCCTGATCCGCAAGGGCGTCGATCTGGCGATGCGCATGCTGGGCAATCAGTTCGTGACCGGTCAGACGATCGAGGAGGCGCTGAAGAACAGCCGCGACAATGAAAAGCGCGGCTACCGCTACTCCTACGACATGCTCGGCGAAGCCGCGCTGACGGCCGAGGATGCGGCAAAGTACTACGCCGCCTACGAGCATGCGATCCACGCGATCGGCCGCGCGTCCGGCGGCCGCGGCATCCGCAACGGCCCCGGCATCTCGGTCAAGCTGTCGGCATTGCATCCGCGCTATTCCCGCGCCCAGCGCGAACGGGTGATGGCCGAATTGCTGCCTCGCCTGAAGGCGCTGCTGCTGCTGGCCAGGCAGTACGACACCGGCCTGAACATCGACGCCGAGGAAGCCGACCGCCTCGAGTTGTCGCTCGACCTGATGGAGGCGCTGGCCTTCGATGCGGATCTGGCCGGTTTCGACGGCATCGGCTTCGTCGTGCAGGCCTACCAGAAGCGCTGCCCGTTCGTGATCGATTACCTGGTCGATCTGGGCCGCCGCAGCGGCCGCCGCTTCATGGTGCGGCTGGTCAAGGGCGCGTACTGGGATGCGGAGATCAAGCGCGCGCAGGTCGACGGCATGCCAGGCTACCCGGTCTATACGCGCAAGATCCACACCGACGTGTCCTACCTCGCCTGCGCGCGCAAGCTGCTGGCGGCGAGCGACGTCATCTATCCGCAGTTCGCCACCCACAATGCGCACACGCTTGCAAGCATCCACACCTGGGCGCAGGAGCAGCGCGTGGACGACTACGAGTTCCAGTGCCTGCACGGCATGGGGGAAACACTGTACGACCAGGTGGTCGGCGCCGACAAGCTTGGCAAGCCCTGCCGCATCTATGCGCCGGTCGGCTCGCACGAGACCCTGCTCGCCTACCTGGTGCGCCGCCTGCTGGAAAACGGCGCGAACTCCTCGTTCGTGAACCAGATCGTCGACGAGAACGTGAGCATCGACCAGCTGGTCGCCAATCCGTTCGAAGGCGCACGCCAGTCGGGCGGCGCGCCGCATCCGAACATTGCGCTGCCGGTCGACCTGTTCGGCGCCGAGCGCCGCAATTCGATGGGCGTGGATCTGGCAAACGAGTCGGTGCTGCAGGCGCTCGGGCATGCCTTTCGGAATTTCTCCACGCACCAGTGGTCCGCCGCACCGCTGATCGCCGGAACGGTGTCCGCCACCACCGCGCAGGCGGTGCGCAACCCGGCGGACGGGCGCGACCTGGTCGGCCGGGTCGTCGAGGCGGATGCGCAGGATGTGGAAACCGCGCTGGCCGCGGCCACCGCCTATGCGGCCAGCTGGGAAAGCACGCCGGCCGGCCAGCGCGCGGCGCTGCTGGAACGCGCGGCCGACCTGCTGGAAGCGCAGCGCGAGGAATTCATGGCGCTGGCGGTGCGCGAAGCCGGCAAGTCGCTGCCGAACGCGATTGCCGAAGTGCGGGAAGCGGTCGACTTCCTGCGCTATTACGCAGCCCAGGTCAGGCAGGAGACGCCCGGTCCGGCGCTCGGGCCGGTCGTGTGCATCAGCCCATGGAATTTTCCGCTTGCGATCTTCGTCGGCGAAGTCAGCGCGGCGCTGGCGGCCGGCAATGTGGTGCTGGCCAAGCCGGCCGAGCAGACGCCGCTGATCGCGCACCGCGCGGTCGAACTGCTGCACGCGGCCGGGATCCCGCGTGCCGCGCTGCAATTCCTGCCCGGCCGCGGCGAAACCGTCGGTGCGCGGCTGACCGCCGATCCGCGAACCCGAGGCGTGATCTTCACCGGCTCCACCGAAGTGGCCCAGCTGATCAACCGAACGCTGGCCGCGCGCAGCGCCGAGGAAGGGCAGGACATCGCGCTGATTGCCGAGACCGGCGGGCAGAACGCGATGATCGTCGACTCTTCCGCGCTGCCGGAACAGGTGGTGCAGGACGTGCTCGCCTCGGCCTTCGACAGCGCCGGCCAGCGTTGCTCGGCGCTGCGCGTGCTGTGCCTGCAGGCCGACATCGCCGACCGCACGATCGCAATGCTCAAGGGTGCGATGCGCGAACTGAAGATCGGCAACCCGGATCACCTGGCCGTGGACGTCGGCCCGGTCATCGACGCCGACGCGCAGCGCGGCCTGCTGCGCCACATCGACGGCATGCGCGGCAGTGCGCGCGAAGTGTTCCAGCTGGGGCTGCCGCCGGAATGCGAGCACGGCACCTATGTGGCGCCGACCGTGATCGAGATCGCGTCGCTCGCGCAGCTCGAGCGCGAAGTGTTCGGCCCGGTGCTGCACGTGCTGCGCTACCGGCGCGAGGAACTGCCGGCGCTGGTCGACGCGATCAACGCGACCGGCTACGGGCTGACCCTCGGCGTGCATTCGCGCATCGACGAGACCATCGACTTCGTCGTCAGCCGTGCCCATGTCGGCAACATCTACGTGAACCGCAACATCATTGGCGCGGTGGTCGGTGTGCAGCCGTTCGGCGGGGAGGGCAAGTCCGGCACCGGCCCGAAAGCCGGAGGTCCGCTCTACCTGAAGCGTCTGCAGCGCAACGCCAAGGTCGCGCGCGCGGCGCACACGATCCATGCGGGCAGCGGCGGCAACGGTTCCGCCCGCGCGCTGCAAGCGCTGATGCAATGGGCCGGCGCCAACGGCCACGCCGCGCAGGCGGCGCTGGCAAACGAGTATGCACATGCATCGCTGCTCGACACCACGCTGCCACTGCCCGGGCCGACCGGCGAACGCAACACGCTGGCCTTCGCTCCGCGCGGCCGCATCCTGTGCGCGGCCGGCGATTGCGCAAGCCTGCTCAACCAGATTGCCGCCTGCCTCGCCACCGGCAACCTGGCCGCAGTCGCTCCATCCGTCGTTGCGCTGCTGCCGGCGGATCTGCCGGACGCGGTTCGCGCCTGCGTTCTGCCGCTGGCAGCCGATGCGCTGCAGCAGGGAGACTTCCAGCTCGCGCTGGTGGACCAGGGGCAGCGCGGCAGCGTGCTGCCGCTGCTCGCCGCGCGCAACGGTCCGCTGGTGATGGCGGTCGACACCACCGCCGACGAAGCCATCGCGCTGTGGCGCCTGGCTGCGGAACGCGCGGTCTGCGTGAACACGACCGCAGCCGGCGGCAATGCGAGCCTGATGACACTCGGAAGCTGATTTGCGTCAGTTGACGCAGCTCAACAGTGCGTGCAATCGCGTTTCCAGATCGCCCGCATGACTGCTGTTCGCTGTAGATTGACCGTCCAACATCAAGAACCAGTCGAAGGCCGGGACTTGATGCGAAACGCCGTTTATCGAAGCGCTCACACCTGCTGCACCCAGCTCCGGCTTCAGCGTGGCTCCAGACGCCCGGGCTGGGTTTCCGCCTTCGCGGGAACGACATGGCGAGGGTCATCGCAAGATGAACAGCTACGGCGCTGTTGCCGGCCTTCTGCATTGCATTCGGGGGAGGAGACATGGACGAGGAAATCGTTCTTGCCCGCGACCGAGACGGCTACCGCGTGCTGGCGGGACGCCATCGGCTCGACGTCGTCTTGCGCGATTCTGATGAAGCGTTCGCCGATGTGGCGGGCGAACGCGGGCGCGCCAAGGTGTTCCGCACGCCCGCCGGCCTGCTCGTCTGCAAGGACAGCCGTTACCTCCCGCTGATCGACGCTTCGGCTGCGGCCGCGCCCTGAAGCTGTTATCCCTGAAGCTGCTATTTCAGCAAGCCCTGCAGGATGCCGTAGGCATACGGCGAAGCGATGCGCTCGACAAAGCGTACGAAGTCGATCGGTGCGGCCTCGTCCGCGCTGTCGGAAATCGTGCGCATGACGGCGAACGGCACGCCGAATTCGAAGCACACCTGCGCCACCGCCGCGCCTTCCATCTCGACCGCCAGCACACCAGGCAGCGCAGTGCGC
>DATLGF010000216.1:0-4285 GCA_035540575.1 Noviherbaspirillum sp. | reverse complement strand
GACAGATGCCGGTCCGATGAAAAATGCGCCAAGCCCAGCAAGGGCACCTCGAAACGGGGAAACAGCGGACTCGCATCGAGATCGTGCTGAACCAGGGTGTCGGCGATCACCACGTCGCCCGGCCGCAGTTCGCTGTCGATCGCGCCGGCCACGCCGGTGAAGACGACGTGCGTGACCTGGTAGCGCTCGATCAGCGTGGCGACGGTCGCCGTCGCCGCGACCTTGCCGATGCGCGCGAGCACGCACACCGCTTCCTGTCCCCACAGCGTTCCACAGGTATAGCTGCGCATGCCGCGCTGCTCGACGCTCACGTCGGTCATCGCCTCGATCAATCCGGCTTGTTCCTGTTGCAATGCACTGATGATGCCGAGGCGCATGGGATGTGGAGATGTGGAAGGTGAAGCTTCAGAGCGTAACGGGTTTGGGGCAGAGCGCCAAGGTGAGCGTAGACACCGAATTACCGGCCGTTCTCACCACGGCGAACACGGCGGATCACGGCGACAACCCCGCACCTACCTGTCATCCCGAGCGAAGCGAGGGATCTCATCCGGTTGCATCCGTATTGCCATCCGCCCTGCGCGACCCCGCCCGAGATGCCGTGGGTTTTATATTGCTGTTGATATATATAAATAGTAGTAGTGGTAAACGGTCGCCTTCCTGTGGATAACTGGATTTTTCCATTCCTGCTCAACGGGATACACCGCGCACAACTGCCGTAAAAACCTTGTATGGCGCAAGGATGGTTTCTGCACAAAAAAACCTGTTCACATCTGTCGGCATTTTTCCCCAATACACCCCAGCGTTTTCCCGCCACTTATCCACATCAGGTTTTCCAGAGGTTCTCCAGCAGGCCGAACACCGCCGCCAGCACCGGATCGCCGCGCCGGCGCGCGAGGCAGACGAAGGACAGTTCGGTGGACAGGCTGACCGCATCGGCGATCACCAGGCCGTGTGCATGCGCTTCGCGCAGCGCGATCGATTCGCGCACCAGCGACAGCCCCACCCCGGACTTCACCAGATCCAGCATCGACGGTTCCTGATCGACCAGCGCGACCTTGTTCGGCGTGACCTTGTAGTGCGCGAAGGTGCGGGTGAGCATCCGGTGATGGGCGGATTCCGGCGGCGTCCAGATCCAGGGCAGCGCGGCCAGCGCTGGCCAGTCGCGGCCGGCCACCCGCTGTTTCCAGCCATGCGGCGCGACCACGCTGTAGGTGAACGAGGTCAGCACCAGATGGTGGAAGTCGCGCCCCGGCGTGCCGATGTAGAACCCGCCGTCGAGCTCGCCGCTGCGCACCTGCTGCAGCACGGTGCCGGACATGCCGTGCTGCAGCCGGGTCGACAGTTGCGGATGACTTTCCACCAGGCGCTTGAGGAAGGCGCCGAGGCGGATGAATTCCGGATCGAGAATCGTGCCGATCGCGAGCGATCCGGACAGCGTGGAATGCAGCGACGATGCGCCCTGGCGGAATTCGGCCACCGCCTCCATGACCCGCTCGGCGAACGGCAGCAGCTTGGCGCCATCGTCGGTCAGGCTCATGCCGGACGGCGTGCGCATGAACAGCTGCAGGCCGAGCGCGGACTGCAGTCCCTTGATCTGCAGGCTGACCGCCGGCTGGGTCAGATGCAGCCGCTCGGCGGCGCGGGTGAGGTTGCCTTCCCGCGCGACTGTCACGAAGGCACGCAATTGGGTGAAATCCATTATTAGACTTCCTTATGAAGATCTTGATGATATCTCATTGGATTTCGCTCCCGAGCGCGGATATTCTGGCAAAAACACCCATCACGCCAAAGGAATCCTTATGAAGCGTATTGCCCACTACATCAACGGCCGCGTGGCCGAATCGAGCTCCGGCCGCAGCCAGGATGTGTACAACCCCGCCACCGGCGAGGTCAGTGGCCAGGTCGTGCTGGGCAGCGTGGAAGAGGTGGGGCAGGCGGTGGCGGCTGCGAAGGCAGCCGCGCCGGCCTGGGCCGAGACCGCGCCGTTGAAGCGCGCACGCATCCTGTCCAAGTTCAAGGAGCTGATCGAGACCCACCACGACGCGCTGGCCGCGGCGATCACGCGCGAGCACGGCAAGGTGTTCTCCGACGCCAAGGGCGAAGTCGTGCGCGGACTGGAGGTGGTGGAATTCGCGTGCGGCGTGCCGCAGCTGCTCAAGACCCAGTTCACCGACAACATCGGCGGCGGCATCGACAACTGGCAGCTGCGCCAGCCACTCGGCGTGACGGCCGGCATCACGCCGTTCAATTTCCCTTTCATGGTGCCGATGTGGATGGCGCCGATGGCGCTGGCCACCGGCAATACCTTCGTGCTCAAGCCGTCCGAACGCGATCCGTCGCCGTCGCTGATGGTTGCCGAGATGCTGCACGACGCCGGCCTGCCGGACGGCGTGTTCAACGTCGTGCAGGGCGACAAGGTGGCGGTCGACGCGCTGCTCCAGCATCCGGATGTGCAAGCCGTATCTTTCGTCGGCTCCACGCCGATCGCCGAGTACATCTACACCGAGGGCGTGCGCCGCAAGGGCGCGTATCCGCTGCGCGTGCAGGCCTTGGGCGGCGCCAAGAACCACCTGGTGGTGATGCCGGACGCGGATCTCGATCAAGCCGTCGATGCGCTGATCGGCGCGGCCTATGGCTCGGCCGGCGAGCGCTGCATGGCGATCTCCGTCGCGGTGGCGGTCGGCTCGATCGCCGACCGGCTGGTCGAGGCGCTGGTGCCGCGCGTGCAGGCGCTGAAGATCAGGAACGGCATGGAAGCCGACGCCGAAATGGGCCCGCTGGTGACCGCCCAGCACAAGGCCAAGGTCGAGGGCTATATCGCCGCCGGCGTGGAGGAGGGGGCGAAGCTGCTGGTCGACGGCCGCGGGCTGAAGGTGCCTGGCCATGAGAACGGCTTCTTCCTCGGCGGTTCGCTGTTCGATCATGTGCGGCCGGGCATGAAGATCTACCAGGAGGAAATCTTCGGACCGGTGCTGTGCGTGGTGCGCGTGCCGGATTTCGCCGCGGCGGTCGAGCTGATCAACGCGCATGAATTCGGCAACGGCGTGTCGCTGTTCACCTCGGACGGCAATACCGCGCGGGAATTCTCGCGCCGCATCGAGGTTGGCATGGTCGGCATCAATGTGCCGATCCCGGTGCCGATGGCCTGGCATTCGTTCGGCGGCTGGAAGCGCTCGCTGTTCGGCGACCTGCATGCGTACGGCGAGGAAGGCGTGCGCTTCTATACGCGCTACAAGTCGGTGATGCAGCGCTGGCCGGCGTCGATCGGCAAGGGTGCGGAATTCACGATGCCGGTCGCGAAGGGGTAGCCTTGGTCCGCCGTCGCCGTCATGGCTGTATGACGGCGGCCCCGCCTGTGGATAAGCCTCTGCACTTCCACTGGGCCGGTTGTGCAGAAGGGACGAACAAGTCCGGCGCGCAAATTTTCTCCAAGAACCGTCCTTCGCTCATACATGCGTTGTACGTCCGCTTATGCTTGCGGCAAGAGCTTGAACGGAAACGGTAAACCATGGTTATCCACAGGCGGGCAGGGGTGTTAACCATCATTACTATGTATATATAGAACAATACAGATTAAAAACCGCCCGCTTTCACCACCAGCCACTGCAAGACCAGACTCACCAGCGAAAGACCTCCATGCAAAACGCAGGCAAGTTCGACTACATCATCATCGGCGCCGGCACGGCCGGCTGCGTGCTGGCCAAGCGCCTCGTGCAGGAAGCCGGTGCATCGGTGCTGCTGCTCGAAGCGGGCCGCAAGGACAACTACATCTGGATCCATATTCCGGTCGGCTATCTGTACTGCATCGGCAATCCGCGCACCGACTGGCTGTTCCGCACCGAAGCCGATCCCGGACTGAACGGGCGCAGCCTGATCTACCCGCGCGGCAAGGTGCTGGGCGGCTGCTCGTCGATCAACGGCATGATCTACATGCGTGGACAGGTGCGCGACTACGCGGAATGGGCACAGCTGACCGGCGACGACAGCTGGCGCTGGGAGAACGTGCTGCCGGTATTCAAGCAGAGCGAGGACTATCACAAGGGCGCGGATGAATTCCACGGAGCCGGCGGCGAATGGCGGGTCGAAAAGCAGCGGCTGTCCTGGGAAATCCTCGACGCGTTCCGGGAAGCGGCGCAGGCGACCGGCATCCCGATGACCGAGGACTTCAACCGCGGCGACAACGAAGGCTGCGGCTACTTCGAGGTGAACCAGAAGCAGGGGTTGCGCTGGAATACCGCCCGCGCGTTCCTGAAGACAGCGCAGGGTGCGCCGGGACGGCTGGAGG
>DATLGF010000215.1:0-6128 GCA_035540575.1 Noviherbaspirillum sp. | reverse complement strand
CACTACCGCTGCCGCTGCATGACTGCCCTCTCACGCAAAGACTGGATTCTCCTCGCCCTGCTGACATTCTTCTGGGGCATCAACTGGCCGATCATGAAGCTCGGCGTCACCGACTACCCGCCGCTTACCTTCCGCACGCTGTCAATGCTGGGCGGGCTTCCGGTGATCTGGCTGGCCGCGCGCCTGCAGGGTGTCTCTCTGGCGGTTCCGGCCGGGCGCGTGATGGAGGTGGTGCGGCTGGCGGTGCCCAACATGCTGATCTGGCACGTCTTCATGATCCTCGGCGTGAGCCTCTTGACCTCGGGGCGCTCGGCCATCCTCGGCTACACGATGCCGGTGTGGGCGGTGCTGTTCGCGCTGCTGTTCTTCGGCGAACGGCCGACACGCCCGGCGTGGATCGGCGTCGGCTGCGCATTCGCCGGCGCGCTGCTGCTGCTCTCCAGCGAGGTCGCGGCGTTCTCCGGCAGCCCGCTCGGCACGCTGTTCGCCCTCATCGCCGCGGCCGGCTGGGGCTACGGCACGGTCGCGATGCGCCATTCCCGCATCGAGATGCCGACCATCTCGCTGACGTTCTGGATGCTTGGCCTGACGAGCGTGGTGATGGTGCTCGCTTCCTGGATCTTCGAAAGCGCGCGCTGGACCATGCCGGACGGCACGACCTGGGCCGCAATCGTGTACAACGCGCTGATCGTGTTCGGCTTCGCCCACGTGGTCTGGTTCCAGCTTGCGCGCATGCTGCCGCCGTTCATATCCGGCCTGTCGGTCATGATGATTCCGGTGCTTGGCGTATTCTCCGGCGCCTGGTGGCTGAACGAAACCCTGCACTGGCAGGACTTCGCGGCGATGCTGCTGATCCTCGTCGCGATGAGCACGGTCCTGCTGAAGCCGCGCCTGCGCTGAACGTCGGCCGTGAACGTTCGGCATCGTCCGGCGTCTCTCTTCAGGGAACCGCTAGACGCAGGCAGGGGACGGCATGGACAGGCTGATGCGCTATTTCACGGCAATATTGTTGGCCGGCATGCTGGCCGGCTGCGGCTACCGTGAATTCCAGGCCCAGGATGACGCGGTTTCCGCAGCCTGGGCCGAAGTGGTGCGGCATTACCAGTTGCGCGCGCAACTGGTTCCGGAGCTGATCGACACAGCCAGGAACGCCTCGCAACCTGCGACGGTGGACGCGGTGCTGCAGGCAAAGTCCCGCGCGGCCGGCGTCGACGCCCGCCCGGAAGCGCTGCAGAATCCGCAGCTCTTTTACGCGTTCCAGCAGGCCCAGGGAGATTTGTCGGCGGCACTGGCTCAGATGTTGATCGAGGTTTCCGGCGATGCCCGCGCGGAAACCGACCCCGCCCTCCGCGAACTTCAGGAGCGGCTGCACGCGGTCGAAAACGACATCATCCGCGCGCGCGAACGCTACGTGGTCGCGGTACGCGAATTCAACAAGATGGCGACGCGATTTCCCACCAATCTGACGGCGATGGCGCTGAGCTATGAGCTCAAGCCGACCTTTCCGGTCGACGCCGACCGTGCGGTCACGCGCCCGCCTGCGGTGGCGTTCGAACGCTGATGCGCTGATGCACTGATGCGCTAATCCGCCGCGCGCAGCGTCGCGATGCGCTCCGCGTCGCTCGGATGCGAGCTGAGGTAGTCGATCACCGCGCTGCGGCCGGAGCGCGAATGCGGCGCACGGTCATCGTCATCATCCGGCGTGCCCAGGCGTTCGAACAGCTGCGCGATTGGCGACAGCGGCAGCCCGTTGGCGCGCATCATGTCGATCGCATAGCGGTCGGCCTCCCGCTCGAAGTCACGCGAATATCCCTGGTCCAGCAGCACGGCCGGCGCCAACGCGAGCAGGCTGGAGACATCGCCCAGATACACGTTCACCGCCACGCCGACGCCGGCGGCCTGCAGCAGTCGGCGCAGCGAATGGCGCCGCTCCAGGTGCCCGAGTTCGTGCGCCAGCACCGCAAGCACCGCATGGTCGTCCGGCGCCATCTCCACCATCTGGTCGGTCATCACGATCACGCCGTTCGGTAGCGCGAATGCGTGCGGGCCGATGCGGCTGGAGCGGAACTCGAGGCGATACGGGATCGCCTGCCCGGTCGGTGTCTTCAAGCTCGCGAAGGCGTCGCGCAAATCCTGCTGGCGCGATGGAGGCAGACGGCTCGGTTCCATGTAGCCGGCATCGAGCATCTCGAGCTGACCTTCGCCAATCTTCACTTCGATCGTGCGTGGCAGGCGCTGCGCCAGTTCGTCCGCAGCCCACGGCAAGCCCCACTGGTAGCCGGACGCAAGCAGCAGGACCAGGCCGGCAAGCGCCGCCAGCGAGGCCGGCCAGTTGCGCTGCCAGCGCACCACCCAGGACTCGCGATAGCCGTTGCGGCGCAGGTATTTGTCCAGCTTGGCGTCGCGCGATTCGAGATAGGCGCCATCCGGCAGGGTCAGGATGCGCGGGGCGCGTGCTAGCGGCTCCGAGATGCGCACTTGGCGCAGGCGGACGCTGCGGCGCAGGTTCTCGCCCTCGATCGCGACGACCCCCTTGTGGAACAGCACGGTGACGGGATGGCGGCGGCTGCTGCGGCCGTCGAAGTAGGTGGCGTGGATCATGGCTTAGAGTGCGATGTCGAAATCGAACAGGTCGCCGGCTTCCTGGCCGAGCGCGCCGGCCCGATCGGCGTCCTGGTCGGCGAGGAAGTCCTCGAGGTCCGCCCCGGCCACCAGGGTCATGCTCTGGACCCGGTAGCGTGCCAGCCGGACCGCGGCGAACGGCTTGTACAGGCCGAGCGTGAGCACGATGAGAATGAGGTTGGACGCATGAATGCCCAGCAGCGCGCGCGCCTTCACGCGGCTCTCGAAACGGTGCAGCCCGAGCTCGGTGTGGTTCCACACCAGGTTCTGCATCCGGCTTTCCATGTAGGGCCGCACGAACAGGTAGGACACGTACAGGCCGAGCAATGCGTACAGCGCGGCGAACACGGCGCCAAATACGCTCGCCTCCAGCCACGCAAACAGCCCCGCCGTCAGCGCAAAGAAGGCGCCGGCCACAGCGCCGCCGACGATGACGAGACCGACCGATTTGCCGTAGATCTTGAAGAAGTCGCGCGCCTGGGCCGAAAAGTGGAACGGCGTCTGCCCGTAGTCCGCGTGTTCGTGCTGAAAGCGCTTCAGGCAGTAGTGTGCGAGCGGCACGGCCGTCGCAATCGCCGCCATCGGCAGCAGCACCACCAGCAGGACCAGGCCTATGCTCGGCGAATTGGAGAAGCTTGCCGCCAGGCTCCAGACGAACAGGCCGATGACCGCAAACAGCACCGGGAACAGGATCAGCATCCGGTAGGCCTGGCCTACCGTGCCGCGAAAGCGAAAGCGCAGTCCGCGGTAGCTGGTGTTGGCGAGCTTGAAGCGAAACGCGCGGGTGAGCAGCCACGGGAAGATCGCCGCCAGCAGCAGAATCACGATCGCGCCCGCCACGGCGGAAAAGCCAGTCGAGAGCTGGTAAGCCAGGAGGAGCACGAGCGCGAGGATGCGCCCCTTCAGGATCGCCTTCGGCTCGCCGTGATAATCGAAAATGGCGCCCGCCACGACGGTGTTGCGATGGAAATACTGGAGCCGGCGCACCTTCGCCCACGCCGAATAAATGCCGAGCGTCAGGATGGTCAACAGCAGGTTGACGACCCAGATGCGGAAGTATTCGGAGCCGCTGCCCGTGAAGCGAAACGGGTGTTCGCCTTCGGCTGCCGCCTCGGGATACGCCGCCACCGCGGGTGCTGTCTCCACGCGCCGGTCCGCGCCGGTTGACGGCGCTTCCAGTACGGCTTCTGCCATGTTCCCTTCCTGATGTGTCGGCGGTGTGCTTGTTGTTGGCGGAAAGGTCCGCGCTTTGTTGCCAAGAATACACCAGCCAGAAGCGGTTTCAGCCGCTCTCGTACACCCACTGCAGCAGCGCGTCCTGCACCTCGTGGGCGCGTTCGACATCGCGGTGGTTGATCAGGCACACCACGGCGTAGCGCCTGCCGGACGCCGCCATCACGTAGCCGGCGATCGCGCGCACCTCGTCCAGCCGCCCGGTCTTGACGTGGGCGCGTCCAGCAATCGGATCGGCCGTCAACCTGCGCCGCATCGTGCCGTCCTGCCCGACCAGCGGCAGCGAGGCGACGAATTCGGGCATCAGCGGCGAGCGCCAGGTCGCCACCAGCATGCGCGCGAGCATCAGCGCCGACACCCGCTCCTCGCGCGACAGGCCGGAGCCGTTGTCGATCACGAGATCCGCCGCGTCGATGCCCTTGTTGCCCAGCCAGGTGCGCACCACCGCCGCACCATGCACGGGATTGGCCGGCAAGGTGGTCATGCGGTTGGCCATGGTCAGCAACAGCTGGCGCGCCATCACGTTGTTGCTGAACTTGTTGATGTCGCGGATCAGTTCGGACAGCGGTGCCGATTCCCATTGCGCGATCCGACGCGCATCCGCCGGCAGCGGGCCTTCGCGCACCTGTCCGCGCAGCTCGCCGCCGAGATCGGTCCAGATGCGGCGAAACAGCGCATCAAAATACTGGGTATGCGACATCGGGTGCGGATGCACATACCAGGTCTGCTCGCCGCAGGACGCCGAGTACGTTCCTGGAAAGCGCGCGCCGCCGGCATCGATTTGCGCGCTCAGGCGGGCACGCCAGTCGCCGCATTCGCCTTCCAACAGGTGCGGCGCCTGCACAGGAAAACCGGCCAGCGGCGGCTCGAGCAGCACGCGTGTGGCCGTGCCGTCGGGTATGAAGCGCAGCGCGAGCGACTTGAAGTTGAGCAGCAGCGCATCCGGGCCGACGTTGTATGGACGCAGTGGGTCGCCGTCGAACGCGGCCGGGTCGTGCGGATAGGCCGCGAACACGCCGCGCTCGAGGATCAGGTCGCCGCGGATCTCGCGCACGCCGGCCGCGCGGATGCGGCGCAGGAACAGCCAGAAATTCTCCAGCACCAGCTTGGGATCGCCGCTGCCCTGGATGATCAGGTCGCCGTGCAGGACGCCGTCGGCCAGCCCGCCGGTCGCGTAGGCGGTGGTCGTCCAGCGGAACGCCGGACCCAGCGTCTCCAGCGCGGCATTGGTGGTGAGCAGCTTCATCACCGACGCCGGGTTGTACGGTGTTTTCTCGTTCAGCGACAGCAGGACGGTATCCTGCTCGATTGCGGCGACGTGGATGCCGACGGCGGATGCAGGGATGCCGGCACGCTCCATCGCGCTCGATACGGTGGGAGGCAGAGCGGATGCACTGCTTGCCGCATGAACAACGAAAGCGGCGGCAGCGAGGATGGCTTGGAGTCTGTTCGGAATTCGCATAGGATGCGAAATAATGTCGCACGCAATTCAATCGCTGTCCAGAAAGAAGGCGTGCGGATTGTTCAGCCACCGGCCCCTTCCCTGACGCTCCCCGGTCAGCCGGGAATCCGGTTCTCGCACACTGCCGTTTTATCATGCCGAAATCATCCGCCCCCCTCGACCCGCTCGCGCTCGACAACCAGCTCTGCTTCGCGCTGTACTCCGCGTCGCTCGCGATGACCAAGGCGTACAAGCCCCTCCTCGAAAAGCTCGGGCTCACCTACCCGCAGTACCTGGTGATGCTGGTGCTGTGGGAGCAGGATGACGTGCTGGTGAAGGCGATCGGCGAGCGCCTGTTCCTCGATTCGGGAACGCTCACGCCACTCTTGAAGCGGCTCGAGGCGGCTAGTCTGGTCGCGCGCAGCCGCGATGCCGAGGACGAGCGCCAGGTCCGCATCACGTTGACGCGCGAAGGCCGGGCGCTGAAGAAGAAGGCGCAGGACGTGCCGCTCAGCATCCTGTGCGCGACCGGCCAGGCGCCGGAAGCGATCGCCGAGCTGCGCCGCCGCCTGGCCGCCATCCGCAACGACCTCAACGCCATCCTTCCCTGACGCTGGTGTCGAAGCACCGACAATGCCGTCCGGCGACTTGCATCGCACGCAATTCAATTGTGTGCTATTGTTCTCGCGCGGCGCCTTGCCGACTCAACCAGAATGGAGAACAACGATGCAAACGCTTTACACCGCACATGCCACCGCCAGCGGCGGCCGTGAAGGCCGCGCCACCAGCGACGACGCCCGCCTCGACGTCAGGCTCAGCACACCGAAGGAAC
>DATLGF010000214.1:0-5130 GCA_035540575.1 Noviherbaspirillum sp. | reverse complement strand
GCTCCAGCCTCACCGCTTGACGCCCCCGCCCGCCCGCAACGACATTCCGCGCTCGACGATGTCCAGGCGCTGCTCACCGGCACGCTGCTGGTCTCGCTCGGCGTCACCCTGCTCGGCGAGGCGCGACTGGTCACGGGCGGCACGGTCGGCATCGCGTTTCTGCTGCACTATCTGAGCGGGATCGGTTTCGGCAAGCTGTTCTTCGCGGTGAACCTGCCGTTCGCGTGGCTTGCGCTGCGCAAGATGGGCTGGCGCTTCACGCTGAAGACCTTCGCGGCGATCGGCCTGCTGTCGCTGCTGTCGGACATGCTGCCCCGCCTGATCGATCTCGAACGCCTCGATCCGCTGTACGCGGCGGTGATGGGCGGCCTCCTGTGCGGCGTGGGCCTGCTGGCGCTGTTTCGGCACAGCGCCAGCTTGGGCGGACTGAACGTGCTGGTGCTTTGGCTGCAGGAACGCTTCGGCTGGCGTGCCGGCTATGTGCAGCTGGCGCTGGATGCGGCGATCCTGCTGATGTCGATTCCCGTGATCTCGCCTGCGGCGGTGCTGATATCGCTGGTGGGCGCGGTGGCGCTGAACCTGACGCTGGCGATCAACCACAAGCCCGGCCGGTACATGGCGATCTAGCATGTGGCAATACGAGGCGGATGAGATCCTTCGCCTTCGGCGCAGGATGACAAGTCCGCGGGAAAGCTTGTCGTCCTGAGCCACCGGCGAAGGACCTCATCCTCTTGCCGGTCGACACCACCGTTATCGAGCGATGAGATCCTTCGCCTTCGGCTCAGGATGACAGGTTGTTGGGCGGCGGTGCGGAATGACGGACCAGCCCCGGCGCTCAGCCTTCTGCTTCGAAATCCAGGAAATGCCCGAGCTTCTGCTGTTTCGTGCGCAGGTAGCCGACGTTGTGCGGCGTATGGGCGGTAATGACCGGCACGCGCTCGACGATATCCACCCCATACTCGGCGAGCTTGTTCATCTTGCGCGGATTGTTCGTCATCAGGCGGATCGACTTCACACCCAGATAGCTCAGGATGCGCGCGGCGACCTGGTAGTCGCGCGTATCCACCGGCAGGCCGAGCGCGAGATTCGCTTCCACGGTGTCGCTGCCCTGGTCCTGCAGCTGGTACGCGCGGATCTTGTTCGCCAGGCCGATCCCGCGCCCCTCGTGGCCGCGCAGGTACAGCACCGCTCCGAGGCCGGCTTCGGCGATGCGGGCCAGCGCCGCATCGAGCTGTTCGCCGCAGTCGCAGCGCAGCGACCCGAGCACGTCGCCGGTCAGGCATTCCGAATGCACGCGCACCAGCACCCCTTCCCGGTCGCGCGGCTCGCCCCTGATGATGGCCACATGCTCGACCGTCTCGTCGACCGGCCGGAATACATGGATGCGGAACTCGCCATGCCGCGTCGGCAGCAGCGAGGTGGCGACGTGATCGAAAAGGTCGTCGGAGCCGGCAACTGCCGCGTTCTGGTCTCCGGGGGTGCTCATGTTCTGGTGTCCTGGTCATGCCTGTCATTCCGGCATGACATGCGGTTTAGCTGAAAGACTCGGGCGCCTTGCGTTCGTCGGGCAGCGGGATCCACTCGGTTTCTCCCGGCACCTTGCCGAAGGCCCGCTCGCGCCAGCGTTGCCGCGCCTCCTCGATCGCCTCGCGGCTGGATGCCACGAAATTCCAGGAGATGTAGCGGTCGCCGTCGAGCGGTTCGCCGCCCAGCAGCATCAGGCGCGCGCCCGTTCCGGTTTGCGCTGGGGCCTCTATTGTAGTGTCTTGCCCGGCGGACAGCACGGCCATTGCCGTTTCGGGCAGGACTTCCCCGTCCACGAGGACTTCGCCTTCGACTGCGTACACGGCCCGCTCCGGATGCTCGGCGGGGAGCGTGAAGCGCGCGCCGGGCGCCAGATCGAGGGCGGCGTAGAACAGCGGGGAGAACGTGGTCACCGGGGATGTCAGGCCGAATCCTGCGCCGGCGATCAGGCGCAGGTGGACGCCCTCGCCCCGGATCTCCGGCAGCGTTGCGCCCGGGTGATGTTCGAAATGCGGCTCGGTGAACTCATCCGATTTCGGCAATGCGATCCAGATCTGGATGCCATGCATCGTGCCGCCCTCTGCGCGCAGGTGCTCGGGCGTGCGCTCGGAATGGACGATGCCGGAGCCGGCCGTCATCCAGTTCACATCGCCGGGCCGGATTTCCTGCTGGTAGCCGAGCGAATCGCGGTGCATGATCGCGCCTTCGAACAGGTAGGTGACGGTCGCCAGCCCGATATGCGGATGGGGCCGCACCTGCAGGCCCAGCCCGCCGGGCTCGAGATGGGCGGGCCCCATGTGGTCGAAGAAGATGAAAGGCCCGACCATCTTGTGCGGATGGCTGGGAAGCGAGCGGCGCACGGTGAATCCGTCGCCGAGCTCCTTCACATGGGGCTTGATCAGGTGGAAAGCGGTGTGCGGCATGGAGGTCTCCTGTTCGTCAAGCGCTGCAAAAATCGTATCGTCGCCCGCCGGCGCTTCGGCCGCACCGCCAGCGCTCAAGCAGGCTGCGCGAAAGTCCCGCTCTGGTAATCCGCGATCGCCTGCTGGATCTCTTCCACGCTGTTCATCACGAATGGCCCGTATTGCACGACCGGCTCTCCCAGCGGCTTGCCGGCCAGCAGCAGGAAGCGCGCCGGAACGTCGTGGGCGACGACCTCGACCAGTTCGCCCGGCGACAGGATGCCGGCGCTCTGCGGCGGCTGCAACCGTGCGTCGGGACCGATCGCCACGCTCCCTTCATACGTATAGACGAAGGCATTGTGACCCTGCGGCAGCGGATACGCAAAGCGCGCGCCCGCCTCCAGCGCCACGTCGAGGTAGACCGGCTCGGTCGAAAGGCCCTGGATCGGCCCGGCTACCGCCTTGCCGTCGGCGTCGACGCTGCCGGCGATCACCTTCACGCGCACGCCGCCCGGCAGCTCGGCGACCGGAATGTCGGTCGCCGGGATATCGCGGTAGCCGGCCGGTTTCATCTTCTCCGCCGCCGGGAGGTTGATCCACAGCTGGAAGCCGCGCATGCGGCCCTCCTTCTGCTGCGGCATCTCGGAATGGATGATGCCGCGGCCTGCCGTCATCCACTGCACGCCGCCCGCGGTCAGCTCGCCGACGTTGCCGAGGTGATCCTCGTGGCGCATGTGGCCGTCGAGCATGTAGGTGACGGTTTCGAAACCCCGGTGCGGGTGCGGCGGGAATCCGGCGATGTAGTCGCCGGGGTTGTCGGTGCCGAACTCGTCCAGCATCAGAAAGGGATCCAGCCGCATGCCCTGGCGCTGCCCCAGGCTGCGGCGCAGTTTCACGCCGGCGCCGTCGGAGGTCGCCATGCTGGCGATCACACGCTGCAGCGTGCGGGAGGTGTCGGATGCCGTGGTCACTTCGATCTCCTTTTCGTGTCAGGCCGCGTCGCGCAGCGGCTCGACCAGCTGGCCGATTGCGTGCTGGGCGTCACGCAGTGCGCTCTGCTTGCTATCTTCACCCATATTCAGACGCTCCGCGTACACGAACTCGATGTCATCGAGACCGATGAAGGACAAAAACGTGCGCACGAAAGGCGTCTGGCTGTCGGCCGGCGTTCCCTGGTAGGCGCCGCCACGCGTGGCGAACACATAGACCTTCTTGCCGCCCAGCAGGCCGACCGCGCCGTTCTCGGTATAGCGGAAGGTCACGCCGGCGCGCGCCAAGTGGTCGAAGTAGGCCTTCAGCGAAGACGGCACGCCGAAGTTGTACATCGGCAGGCCGAGCACGATGATGTCGGCCCGGCGCACTTCATCGAGCAGCGCATCGGCATAGGCGACGATCTCCTGCTGGGCGGGCGTGCGCTCCTCGGCCTTCGAGATCAGGGCCGTGAAACGCTCGGCGTCGAGGTGCGGAACCGGCTCGGCGCCGATGTCGCGGATGATGACTTCGCCGTCCGGATGCGCGGACTTCCATCCTGCGACGAACTGCTGGGCGAGCTGGCTCGACTGGCCGGCACCGGAAAACAGGGAGGAGTTGATGTGCAGAAGGGTCTTCATATTCGTTCTCCAAAGAGGTTTGTCTGTCCCTGCATTAAACTATCCATTGGGCCGATTGAAAAGTAGAATGATTCGGTCTAATTCATCGAATTAATAGATATGGAAACCCAATACATCACGCTCGAACAATGGCGCACGCTGGTGACCGTGGTCGAACGCGGCGGCTACGCGCAGGCGGCCGAAGCCTTGCACAAGAGCCAGTCGTCGGTGACCTACGCGATCCAGAAAATGGAGTCGCAACTGGGCGTACAGGCATTCGAAATACAGGGACGCAAGGCCGTGCTGACGCCGACCGGCCAGTTTCTGTACCGGCGCGCGAAGTCGCTGATGGAGGAATCGCTGGCGCTGGAACGCGCGGCGCGGCGGGTCTCTGCCGGCTGGGAGCCGGAAATCCGGATAGCCGCCGAGATCATTTTTCCAACCTGGCTGCTGCTTGACTGCCTCGCCCGCTTCGGGCAGGAAAGCCCGCACACGCGCATCGAGCTGATTGAATCGGTGCTCAGCGGCACCACCGAGGCACTACTCACCGGACAGGCGGATATCGCCATCGCCAGCACGGTGCCACCCGGCTTCGCCGGCACGCCGTTGCTGCAGCCACGCCTGATACTTGTCGCCAGCCCCGACCATCCGCTGCACGGGCTTGGCCGTCCGGTCACCGTGCGCGACCTGAACGCGCATCGGCATATCGTGATTCGCGAGTCGGGAAGCCGGCGCGACTCGGGCATGCTGCTGGTCGAAACCGCGCAGCGCTGGACCGTCAGCAATGCGGCGACCGCGATCGCCGCGCTCAAGCGCGGCTACGGCTTCGCCTGGTTCGCCGAAGAAAAAATCCGCGACGAACTGCGCGACGGCACGCTCACACCGTTGCCGATGAACGAGGGAGGCGAGCGTTACGGCCAGCTGTCGCTGGTGCTCGCCGATCCCGATGCGGCCGGCCCCGGCACGCGGCGGCTGGTCGAGCTGATCCGCGAGGCGCTGGCGCACGAATGCCTGCGCTATCACGCTCCGGGAGAGGGTGTGCGGGGGCAAGGCGCTGCTGCAATCCGCATGATCGGCGCGTCTTCGGAGCCCTGATCCTGCTTGAGCAGGAAAGC
>DATLGF010000213.1:0-5297 GCA_035540575.1 Noviherbaspirillum sp. | reverse complement strand
GGGTCTGGCGGTGCCAGGCGAAGAACCGGGCGATCTCCTCCTTCACCCAGGGCTTCTGCTCGTCATTGAAGCCGACGTAGCTGTTCATCCACCAGTAGACGAAGGTTTCGCCGTTCGCATAGCCGAGGCGCAGCGCGCTGCAGCCGGCCAGCGCGATGACGAGCACGGCAGCGAGTGCCGCGGCGATGATGCGCGACAAAAAGGTGCGCCGGGGGCCCATGCTAGAATTTTGCATCGCTTTCAATCGTACGTTATGAACGTTGTCATTCTTGCTGCCGGCATGGGCAAGCGCATGCAGTCCTCGCTTCCCAAGGTGTTGCATCCGCTGGCGGGCAAGCCGCTGCTCTCCCACGTCATCGATACTGCCCGCACGCTGTCGCCATCGCGACTATGCGTGATCTACGGCCACGGCGGCGAAGCCGTGCCGCAAGCCATTTCCGCTGACGACATCGTCTTTGCCAAACAGGAACCGCAGCTCGGAACCGGCCATGCCGTCATGCAGGCGGTGCCGCACCTGAACGACGACGTGCCAACGCTGGTGCTGTATGGCGATGTGCCACTGACAACAGGCAATTCGTTGCGGCAACTCTTGGACAGTGCCGGGCCCGATAAGTTGGCGATACTCACCATCGAATTGACCGATCCCACAGGTTATGGCCGCATCCTGCGCGAGAACGGCGCGATCGTCGGCATCGTCGAGCAGAAGGATGCGACGCCGCAGCAGCGGGCGATTCGCGAAGTCAATACCGGCATCCTGGTCGCACCGACAGCCTGGCTCAAGCAGGCACTGAACAGCCTGTCGAACGACAATGCCCAGGGCGAGTACTACCTGACCGACGTGGTCGCGCGCGCGGTGGCCGATGGGGTTCCGGTCGTCTCGGCGCAGCCGGGCGCGGACTGGGAGACGCTGGGCGTCAACAGCAAGGTGCAGCTGGCGGAGCTGGAGCGCATTCATCAACGCAATATTGCGAACAGTCTGCTCGAGGCGGGCGTGACGCTGGCCGACCCGGCGCGCCTGGACGTGCGCGGCAGCCTGTCCTGCGCATGCGATGTCGTCATCGATGTGAACTGCGTGTTCGAAGGCACGGTAGTGCTGGAGGAAGGCGCGCGCATCGGTCCCAACTGCTTCATCCGCAATGCGCGCATCGGTGCCGGCGCGCGCATCCAGCCGTTCTGCCATATCGAGGAAGCGCAGGTCGGCGCGGCCTCGGTGATCGGTCCGTATGCGCGGCTGCGGCCCGGCACCGAGCTGGGCGAGGATGTCCACATCGGCAACTTCGTCGAAGTGAAGAACAGCCAGATCGCCGCGCACAGCAAGGCCAACCACCTCGCCTATGTGGGGGATGCGACCGTCGGCGCGCGCGTGAACATCGGCGCCGGCACGATCACCTGCAACTACGACGGCGCGAACAAGTTCCGCACCGTGATCGAGGACGATGCCTTCATCGGCAGCGATACCCAGCTCGTCGCGCCAGTGCGCGTCGGCAAGGGCGCGACGCTCGGCGCCGGCACCACGCTGACCAAGGACGCGCCGGAAGGCAAGCTGACGGTCTCGCGCGCGAAGCAGGTGACGATCGACGGGTGGGCGCGGCCGGTGAAGACCAAGAAATAGCGCGGCACCAGTTCCTTTCACCACGGCGGGCACGGTGAAAGCCGCGATTGTTTCTTCTGTATTCCCCGTCTTCGCCGTGGCTCGTTCCTTTGGCTTTTCTCCGGACGTCAAAGCGCAATACGCGTTTCGAACTTGCTGCGGTGGATCGAGAAGAAGCTGCGCACATTGCGCACGTTCGCATGCGCGGCGAACACGCGGTGCGCGAACGCGTGGTAGGCAGGCATGTCCGCCACTTGCACGATCAATACGAAATCAGGACCCGGCGAAACCCGGTAGCACTGCAGCACTTCCGGCTCGCTGGCGACCAGCGCCTCGAATTCAACGACGCGCTCCGCTCCCTGATGGTCGAGCGTGATTTCGACGATCGCGGTCAGCGCCGGCCCAAGCTTCTCCGGCGCCACCAGCGCCACCTGGCGTGCAATCACGCCGAGTTCCACCAGCCGTTTCACGCGGCGCAGGCAGGTGGGGGCCGACGCATGGACGAGTTCGGCCAACTCGTTGTTGGTGCGCGAGGCATCCTGCTGCAGGGCATTGAGGATGCGACGGTCCAGCTCATCCAGCGCGGCGGGATCATTCATATGAAATTCCTATTCGCTTACATCCGAAAAGTGAAATTATATTTCCTGTTACAGATGTCGCGAAATATTCGGTCATTTTCCGTGCGCTTTCGCAAGCATTTTTCTCCTCGCCTCTTCTAGCATCCACAGCATTCACTTTTCAGCGAGGCTCACATGTGCGGCATAGTCGGCGCGGTTGCGCAGCGGAACATTACCCCCATCCTGATCGAGGGCCTGAAGCGGCTCGAATACCGCGGCTATGACTCCTGCGGCGTTGCGCTGCACGTGGACGGCACGCTGCAGCGTTCGCGCAGCACCTCGCGCGTGGCCGACCTGGAGGCGCAGGTGGACAAGGCGGGCCTGGCCGGCTTCACCGGCATCGCCCACACCCGCTGGGCCACCCACGGCGCGCCCGCGTCGCACAATGCCCATCCGCACTTCTCGCGCGAGCGCATCGCGCTGGTTCACAACGGCATCATCGAGAACCATGACGAATTGCGCGCGGAACTGAGCGCCGCCGGCTACCAGTTCGAGAGCCAGACCGATACCGAGGTGATCGCCCACCTGGTCGACCACATGTACACGGGCGATCTGTTCGAGACCGTGCGCCAGGCGGTCAAGCGCCTGCACGGCGCGTATGCGATCGCGGTGTTCTCGCGCGACGAGCCGCACCGCGTGGTCGGCGCGCGCCAAGGTTCGCCGCTGATCGTCGGCGTCGGCAAGGGCGAGAACTTCCTCGCGTCCGACGCGATGGCGCTGGCCGGCACGACCGACCAGATCATCTACCTGGAAGAAGGCGACGTGGTCGACCTGCAGCTGCAGCGCTACTGGATCGTCGACGGCGACGACCGCCCGGCCGAGCGCGAGGTGCGCACCGTGCACGCGCACACCGGCGCCGCCGAGCTGGGGCCGTACCGCCATTACATGCAGAAGGAAATCTTCGAGCAGCCGCGCGCGATCGGCGACACGCTCGAAGGCGTGACCGCGATCATGCCCGAGCTGTTCGGCGACGGCGCCTACAAGGTGTTCAAGCAGGTCGATTCGGTCCTGATCCTCGCCTGCGGCACCAGCTATTACGCGGGCTTGACCGCGAAGTACTGGATCGAATCGATCGCCAAGCTGCCGGTGAATGTGGAAATCGCCAGCGAGTACCGCTACCGCGACAGCGTGCCGAACCCGAACGCGCTGGTGGTGACGATTTCGCAAAGCGGCGAGACGGCCGACACGCTGGCGGCACTCAAGCATGCGCGCAAGCAGGACATGGTGCATACGCTGACGATCTGCAACGTTGCGACCAGCGCGATGGTGCGCGAATGCGCGATGTCCTACATCACCCGCGCTGGGGTGGAGGTCGGCGTCGCATCGACGAAGGCGTTCACGACCCAGCTGGTCGCGCTGTTCCTGCTGACGCTGGCGCTGGCCCAGGTGCGCGGGCGCCTGACCGAGGAAGAAGAAGCGAACTGCCTGAAGCAGCTGCGCCATCTTCCGGCCGCGATCGGCGCGGTGTTGGCGCTGGAGCCGCAGATCATCGCCTGGGCGGAGGAATTTGCGCGGCGCGAGAACGCGCTGTTCCTCGGGCGCGGCCTGCACTATCCGATCGCGCTGGAAGGCGCATTGAAGCTCAAGGAAATCTCCTACATCCACGCCGAAGCCTATCCGGCCGGCGAACTGAAGCACGGCCCGCTGGCGCTGGTGACGAACGAGATGCCGGTCGTGACGGTTGCGCCGAACGACGCGCTGCTGGAGAAACTGAAGTCGAACATGCAGGAAGTGCGCGCGCGCGGCGGCCAGCTTTACGTATTCGCCGACGCCGATTCGCACATCAGTTCGAGCGAGGGCGTACACGTGATCCGCATGCCCGAGCACTACGGCAAGCTCTCGCCCATCCTGCACGTGGTGCCGCTGCAGCTGCTCGCATATCACACCGCGCTGGCGCGCGGCACCGATGTGGACAAGCCGCGTAATCTGGCGAAGTCGGTCACGGTCGAGTAATCCTCGCCCCCAACGTTCTATCGACGTGGCTGCAACGGGCCGGCGGCCTGCACAGGGAGCGCGTGAACACCTCCGGGTCGTCATCGCGGACGCGCTGCCGCGGCCGCAGTCCGGCGCGCGTCGATGCGATCCCGCTAGAGGTCGAGCACGAAGCGCTGCTCAAGCACCTCGCTCCCCCACTGCCGTCCACTGCGCTCTTCGACCAGACGAAATCCCTGCCGCTCGTAGAGCGTCCTCGCCGCATGCAGGCCGGCGAATGTCCACAGAGTGACCCGGCTCATACCGCAGTCGCGGCAATGCCGCAATGCACGCTCGAGCAGCGCCGATCCCATTCCCTTGCCTCTTACCCGCTCCGACAGGATGAACCAGCGCAGATCGGCATGTCCTTGCTGCCGGTCCGTCAACTGGATCGCCACCCCGCCTTCGATGGCGCCATCGGCCGCCATGGTCCACATGCCGTCCATGCCGGGACGATAGTCCTGAAGAAATGCGGCCATCTCGCTTGCGACCTTGGCTTCGAAAAATGCCCCGAAGCCGGCCGCCTCGCTGTAGTAGGCTGCGTGCAATTCCACCATGCGTCCGAGCGCCCCCGGACGGTATTCCTGAATTTCCATGCTTCTCTCGCTTGTCCCGGTGCGCGCAGCCCTGCCAACCGCTTTTTCCCGGACCCCGGCGGTGCCCTCGTACTACTGCGTCGACAAGCAACTTAGGCCAGGCACGTAGTCAGTTCAAGCAACATTTCCGCCCCGGTGCAATGCGGATGGTGCATGCAGCCGGCAGCCGCAGTTGTGCGCCGCTCCACCCGGCCGACGCCCGAAACCTGCGCGCGTCCGAACGGATCGAATGACTCGGGCGGTCGCTCTTGCGCGCCTGTCATGCCCCGCAAGCCGCACATGGCGGGCGGCGGGTCTCGAACGAACCGGAGAAAAAATGGAACTGCAGTTCCTCGGCACCTCGTCCGGCACGCCCACAAAAACCAGGAACGTGTCGGCGCTGGCGATCCGCGCTACCGGATCGCGGCAGTGGAGCCTGGTCGATTGCGGAGAAGGAACGCAGCACAGGATTCTGCAGACCAGGCTGTCGCTGCGCAGCCTGCATGCGATTTTCATCACGCACACGCACGGCGACCACTGCTA
>DATLGF010000212.1:0-3441 GCA_035540575.1 Noviherbaspirillum sp. | reverse complement strand
GTCTTGGGGCGGACGCTGCGCGCCACCCTGGACGCGAACGAGGCGGTGCTCGGGTCGGACATGTCGATCATCTGCGTCGGGACGCCGTCGGCGCGCAACGGCAACCTGGACCTGTCGCACGTGCGGGCCGTCTGCGAGCAGATCGGTGCGGCCTTGAAGGACAAGGACGGCTTCCACCTGGTCGTCGCGCGCAGCACGATGCTGCCAGGCTCCGTGCGCGAGGTTGTGATCCCCGCGCTCGAGCGCACCTCGGGAAAGAAGGCCGGCGCCGGATTCGGCGTGTGCATCAACCCGGAGTTCCTGCGCGAAGGCACGGCCGTGTATGACTACGACCACCCGCCGAAGACCGTGATCGGCGAGGATGATCCGGAGCACGGCAACATGGTCGCATCGCTCTATGCGCATATCGATGCCCCGATGATTCGCACGAGCTTCGAGTCGGCCGAGCTGGTGAAGTACGCCGACAATGCCTGGCATGCGCTGAAGGTGGCGTTCGCCAACGAGATCGGCAATCTGGCAAAGGCGATCGGCACGGATGGCTCCGAGGTGATGGACTATTTCTGCCGCGATACCAAGCTCAACATCTCGTCCAACTATCTGAAGCCCGGGTTCGCGTTCGGCGGCTCCTGCCTGCCGAAGGATGTGCGCGCGCTCATGTACAAGGCGCGTGCGATGGACCTCGAGCTGCCGGTGCTTAACGCC
This sequence comes from Noviherbaspirillum sp., assembly GCA_035540575.1. GTDB lineage: Bacteria > Pseudomonadota > Gammaproteobacteria > Burkholderiales > Burkholderiaceae_D > Noviherbaspirillum. The sequence continues at coordinate 2,739 of DATLGF010000212.1, read as the reverse complement.
ATCCTCCCCTCCAATGAGCGCCAGATCGAGAAGGGCATCCGCATGATCGTCGACAAGCAGAGCCGCAAGGTCGGCATCCTCGGGTTCTCGTTCAAGGCAGGAACGGACGACCTGCGCGAGTCGCCCATGGTGGATGTGATCGAGCATCTGATCGGCAAGGGCTACGAGCTCAAACTGTACGACCAGAACGTGCGCATCGCGGCGCTGATGGGCGCGAACCAGGACTACATCGTCAACCGCATTGCGCACATTTCCCGCCTGATGGCCAATTCAATCGACGAGGTCCTCGATTTCGCGGGCACGATCGTCATCGGCAACAATGCGCCCGAGTTTTCCGAACTGAGCCGCAAGGTGCGGCCCGACCAGGCGGTGGTCGACCTTGTCAGGGCGCTTCCCTCGCGCTCCGACTCCTACGAGGGCATCTGCTGGTAACCGCTGTCCGCTTTCCTGTTGCGTAACGAGGCAAACATGAGTGTGCTCCAAAAAGGCGCCGAGCGACGACGCGTACTGATCCTGGTCGAGAACCTTCCATCCCCGTTCGACCGGCGCGTCTGGCAAGAGGCGACCACCCTGGCAGGCAATGGGTATGAAGTTTCGATCATCTGCCCGACCGGCAAGGGTTTCGAAAAGAAGTTCGAAGTCATCAACGGCATCCACATCTACCGCTACAACCTGCCTTTCGAAGCCAAGGGTGCAAAGGGCTACGCGATCGAGTACAGCGTCGCCCTGTTCTGGACCTTCGTGCTGTCACTGCGGGTGCTCTTCACGCGCGGCTTCGACGTCGTGCACGCCTGCAATCCGCCCGACCTGCTGTTCCTGATCGGCGGCTTTTACAAGCTGGTGCTGCGCAAGTGCTTCCTGTTCGATCATCACGACATCAATCCGGAACTGTATGAGGCGAAGTTCGGCCGCCGCGATTTCCTCTACCGGATGCTGCGCCGGCTCGAGCGCTGGTCGTTCAGGGTCGCCGACGTGTCGATCGCGACCAACGAGTCGTATCGCAAGATCGCAATCGAACGCTGCGGCATGCCGAAGGAGAAGGTGTGGGTCGTGCGCAGCGGGCCCAAGCTCGACAAGTGGCGCATCCAGCCGCCCAATCCCTCATTCAAGAAGGGACGGCGCTTTCTGGTCGGCTACGTCGGCGTGATGGGGCAGCAGGAAGGCATCGAGTTCCTGCTGCAGGCCGCACGCCACATCGTGCACGACAAGAAACGCGAGGACGTGCAGTTCGTGCTCGTCGGCGGCGGGCCGATGCTGGAGGACATGCGCGCGCTGTCCCGCACGCTGCAGGTGGACGACTACGTGACCTTCACCGGCCGCGTCTCGGACGAGGAACTGCTCGAGGCGCTCAATACCGCGGACGTGTGCGTGAATCCGGATGTGGCCAACGAGATGAACGACAAGTCGACGATGAACAAGATCATGGAATACATGGCGCTGGGCAAGCCGATCGTGCAGTTCGATCTCGTCGAGGGCCGCTTCTCGGCACGCGAGGCGTCGATCTACGTGAAGCGCAACGACGCGATCGACATGGCACGCGGCATCCTCGAGCTGCTGGCCGACCCCGAACGGCGCGCGGCCATGGGCGCGTTTGGACGGCGCCGCGTCGAACATGAGCTCGAATGGCGCCACGAGGCGCCGAAACTCCTGGCGGCGTACGACGTGCTGTTCGGCGGCGCGGCGAGCAAGCCCGGACTCGCGCCGGCGCGCCCGCATCACTGACGCGCGGCCCCGGCGGGGCGCCGGGCCTTCCCGCGCGGGTCAGTTGCGCAGGTTTGCGCCGAGTTCCGCTTTGCGCAGGCGACGGGTGCGGCGGCGCGCGCGCGTGCCTGCCGTGGCGGCCGGTTGACGCCTGGCGCCGATGGCCATCATCGATTTCGTGAATCCGAAGGATTTCTCGTCGACCAGCCGCGCTTCCGGAAACAGCTCGCTCATCTCCCTCTTGTCCAGCAGGTACCAGTCCGGCTCGGTCTTCTTGACCCAGAACGTGTTCGTCGCATGCAGCACGGGAATCAGCACCGGGCGCGGCAGCCAGCCCACGAAAGGCAGCCAGCTGTGGCTCTCGATCGGGAAGTGGCGGTACGGCGTCTGCACGTAATACTGCTTGCCCAGCCGGCGGATCTCGGCTGCGAATTCCTTCTGCCTCTTCAGCGCTTCACTGCGGAACGCCTTGCCGGAATAGAGCGTCCATGTCTGCTCCTTCGGCACCGTCACGTGCTCGATCACCGAGGAGCAGTAGACGATGTCGAAGAACTGGTCCGGAAACGGCAGCCGCCCCGACTCGCCGATCAGCACCGGCACATAGCCGTATCGCGCCCTGCCCTCCTGCAGGAAATGATCTTCGATGTCGGCGATATAGACGTTCTCGGGCCTGACCGGCGTTCCTTCCAGGACCGCGTGGATATTGGCGCCGGATTCGGAACCGAGATCGAGGATGCGCGTGTTTTCGTTCAGGTCGAATGTGCGGCGGAAGATCTCGGCACGCCGCGCTCTCGCCGAGCGGGAAAATTCGCGTGCAAGGGCGGTGATGGGGTTCATTGGCTATCCTTCGCGAACGTGCTCTGGAAGTGCTGGTGAGCACTCATTGTCCGGAGTGTGGCGGCGCTCCTATTGCGCGCGCTCAAATCCGGATCGCCGGCAAATCATGCCCTTGTTGCGATGGCCACGCTCAGCGCGGCCGCAAGCCGGGCGCCCATTCCGGTCGCAGCCGCATCAGGCTGCCCGGGAACAGCGCGGTCA
>DATLGF010000211.1:0-11369 GCA_035540575.1 Noviherbaspirillum sp. | reverse complement strand
ACCACGAGCAGCCGATGTTCATTGCCGGCAATGAACTGCTCGACGATCACGCCGCCGTCCCCTTCCGCGCGCGCGAGTTCATACGCGGCGATCACTTCGTCGCGCGACATCAGATCCAGCGACACCCCGCGCCCGTGATTGCCGTCCTGCGGCTTGAGCGCGACCGGCAGGCCGATCTCCTGCGCGGCTTCCCAGGCGGCTTCGGCGCTATCGACCGTCGCCCCTTCGGGAACCGGCACGCCGCAGGCTCGCAGCAGCGACTTGGTCAGATCCTTGTCGCCGGCAATGCCTTCGGCGATGGCGCCGGTGGCGTCGGTCTCGGCGGTCCAGATGCGGCGCTGGCGCACGCCGTGGCCGAGTTGGACGAGGTTGCCCTCGGTGAGCCGGATGAACGGAATGCCGCGCTCGACGGCCGCGTCGACGATGTGCGCGGTGCTTGGCCCAAGGCAGAGATCGTCGACCATCCCGCGCAGACGCGCAACGGCCGCGGCGACGTCATACGGCCGGTTCTCGATCGCCGCCAGCAGCAGCGCGCGCCCCGCATCCAGCGCCGCGCGCCCGACCTGCTCGTGCCGGGTGCGGAACACCACCTTGTAGACACCGCGCACCGAGGTCTCGCGCGCCTTGCCGAAACCGGTCTTCATGCCGGCCATCGTCTGCAGTTCCAGCACCACATGTTCGAGGATATGGCCGGCCCAGGTGCCTTCCTTCAGCCGTTCCAGGAAGCCGCCGCGTCGCCCGACTCCGCAGCGATGCTCGATGAGCCCCGGCAGCATCGCCGACAGCCGCTCATAGAGTCCGGCGATGGTGTTGGACGGCGCATCTTCCAGTGCGCCGATATCGACCCAGGCCTCGAGCACCGGGCGATAGGTCCAGATGTTGGGACCGCGCAGATGGGTCACGCGGAGGAAGTGGAGGTCTTTGTGCGTCATGGGAGAGGGGAATACGCGCCTGCTGGCCGATGTACGCGCAATTATTGGGTGCGACGTCTAAGTTTGGCTTAAGTCTCGCAAAAGATTAATGATCACTCTGGCAAGTTTCGATTCACATCCTTGGCCAGACCGCGCACACTACCGCCTCGCGCGGCGTCCGCCCCGCGCCGGTCCGACCCTCGCACATCCGCATGACAACCCGTCCTCCCCCCATCGAACTGGCCGGCATCGACGCCCGCAGCGATCTTCCCGACCACTGGCAACGCATCGTCCATCCGCGGCTTCAGCCCGGCGAATCGATTGCCGCATGGATGGAGATCGACCTCGACGCACGGCTCGCATTCGGCAGCGGACTGCTTGCGGTGACCGACCGGCGCGTGCTCGCCCAGGCGCCCGGTGAAAGCACCCTCGCCGACTGGGACTACCGGGAAGGACTGGCGCTGCGCCACGCCGATCATGCCGGCGTCGGACACCTTGAGCTGGTGGACGCGAACGGCCGGCTGGTGGCATGGCACTTCACGCTCGGCCACAACCTGCATGCGATGCGCCTGCTCGACCAGTTCGTGCTGCGGCAGACCGGGCGGCTCGGCGGCAAGCCGGCGGGCGAACCCGAGCGCAATGCCTGCCCGGGCTGCAAGGCGCCGCTGGAGCCGGACCAGGATGCATGCCCGGTCTGCACCAAGGTCATCCACACGCCGCCGTCGACCTGGACCCTGTTTCGGCTGTGGCGCTTCGCGCGGCCGTACCGCCTCCAGTTGCTGGCCGGGTTCATCCTGACCCTGCTCGGCACCGCCGCCAGCCTGGTGCCGCCCTACCTGACGATGCCGCTGATGGACGAGATCCTGATCCCGTACCAGAACGGCACGCAGATCGACCCTTCATTGGTGGCGCTGTATATGGGCGGCCTGCTGGGCGCGGCGCTGCTGGCCTGGATCCTCTCATGGGCCCGGACCTACATCCTCGCCCTGGTGTCGGAGCGCATCGGCGCAGATCTGCGCACCACCACCTACGAACACCTGCTGCGCCTGTCGCACGAATACTTCGGCGGCAAGCGCACGGGCGACCTGATCGCGCGCATCGGCAGCGAGACGGATCGCATCTGCGTGTTCCTGTCGCTGCACCTGCTCGACTTCGCGACCGACGTGCTGATGCTGGTGATGACGGCCACCATCCTGTTCTCGATCAACCCGTGGCTGGCGCTGGTGACGCTGTTGCCGCTGCCGCTCATCGCCTGGATGATCCACGTGGTGCGCGACCGCCTGCGCACCGGCTTCGAGAAGATCGACCGCGTCTGGGGCGAGGTGACCAATGTGCTGGCCGACACCATCCCCGGCATCCGCGTCGTGAAAGCCTTTGCACAGGAAAGGCGCGAGGCCGACCGCTTCCGTGCGACGAACCGCCACAACCTCGCAGTGAACGACAGGCTCAACAAGACCTGGTCGGTGTTTTCTCCGACCGTCTCGTTGCTGACGGAGCTGGGTCTCCTGGTGGTATGGGCGTTCGGCATCTGGCAGGTCGCGCACGGCGACATCACGGTCGGCGTGCTGACCGCCTTCGTCACCTACATCAGCCGCTTCTATGGACGGCTCGACGCGATGAGCCGCATCGTTTCGGTCACGCAGAAATCCGCGTCAGCCGCCAAGCGCATCTTCGACATCCTCGACCACGTCTCCAGCGTGCCGGAGCCGGCGCGGCCGGTGCCGTGCGCGCAGATCAAGGGACGCATCGAGCTGGTCGATGTGGCTTTTCGGTACGGCAACCGCTCTGTCGCGCGCGGCATCAACCTGGACATCGCGCCCGGCGAGATGCTTGGACTGGTCGGCCACAGCGGTTCGGGAAAAAGCACGCTGGTCAACCTGATCTGCCGCTTCTACGACGTGGCCGAAGGCGCGATCCGCGTGGACGGCACCGACATCCGCTCATTTGCGATCGCCGACTACCGGCGCCACATCGGCCTGGTGCTGCAGGAGCCCTTCCTGTTCTTCGGCACCATCGCCGAGAACATCGCCTACGGCAAGCCTGATGCAAGCCGTGCCGAGATCGTCGCCGCCGCACGCGCGGCACATGCGCACGAATTCATCCTGCGCCTGCCGCAAGGCTACGACTCGATGGTCGGCGAACGCGGCCAGGGCCTGTCCGGCGGCGAGCGCCAGCGCATCTCGATCGCACGCGCACTGCTGATCGATCCGCGCATCCTGATCCTGGACGAAGCGACCGCATCGGTGGATTCGGAAACGGAAAAGGAGATCCAGAAGGCGCTGGACAACCTGGTGCGCGGCCGCACGACGATTGCGATCGCGCACCGGCTCTCGACGCTGCAGCGCGCCGATCGGCTGGTGGTGCTGGACCGCGGCCAGGTGATTGAGCAAGGCGCGCACGACGAACTGATGGCGCGCGAAGGCGCGTACTACCGGCTCTACCAGGCCCAGGCGCGCGCGCACGCCGAAGCGGCGGTGCCGGCCAGCGAGGACTGAGATGAACGACACCACATCGCACGCAGCTTTGCCGTTCGCGCTTGCACGCAACGCCTTCGGCCGCCTTGAGCTCGTGCGCGCCGACGGCGCGCATTTCAACGAAGTGGTTCCGGTGCGCGCCTTTCCGATCCAGGCGCCCGACGAAGGCATCGCGCTCGTGTGCCCGGACGGCCGCGAAGCCGCGTGGATCGAGCGGCTGGATGCACTGCCGCCTGCGCAAAGGCAACTGGTGGAGGAAGCGTTGGCCGTGCGGGAGTTCATGCCGCGCATCCGGAAGATCGCGCGCGTGACCAGCTATGCGACGCCCTCGACCTGGCATGTGCTGACCGACCGCGGCGCGGCGGCCTTCGTACTGCGCGGCGAGGAAGACATCCGCCGCATCGGACCTCAGATGCTGCTGATCTCCGACAGCCACGGCATTCAGTTCCTGGTGCCGGACATGCTCGCGCTGGACCGCGCGAGCCTGAAGATACTGGACCGCTTTCTGTAGCGGCTCAGCCCGTTTCCCGCACCGGTCCGAACGCGCGCCTGACCCAGTCGACCAGCACGACGGTCGCCGGGCGCGCCGCGGCGCGCGGGCTGTAGACGAGATCGTAGCGATAGTTGCCGATGGCCACGTCGAACGGCTGGACCAGCAGGCCGGATGCGATCTCGTCCGCCACCAGGTTCAGGCTCAGCATGCCGATCCCCTGCCCGGCCAGCGTGGCATGGACCGCATGGATCTCGTCGGTAAACGACAACCCGGCTTCGGCGTCCACACCCGTCATTCCCGCTGCCTCCAGCCAGCGCCGCCAGGTAGGCGCCTGTTCATCCGCGCGCGCGATCGGCCCCCACTCGAAGTGGATCAGCGTCGCGCCGCGCAGCCCTTTGCGGGCCGCTGCGGCCAGGCGCGGCGTGCATACCGGAGCAAAACGGTCCGCAAGCAAGGGAACCACCACCAGGCCCGGATAGTGCCCTCGACCGTAGCGAATCGCGGCATCGGCCTCGCCGTCCAGGTCGACCGGATCATTGGACGCGTCCAGGCGCAGCGTCCAGTCCGGATAAGCGCTGCGAAAGGAACCGGCAAGCGGCGCCAGCCGCCGCGCCATGAATGCAACCGTCGACGACAGCGTGGCGACCTTCGCAGCCTGGGATCGCCGCACCTCGTCGACCGCGCGCTCGAAACTGTCGAGTCCGTCGCGCAGCGGTGGAAAAAGCCGGGCCCCGGCACCGGTCAGGCTCACCTTGCGCGTGCCACGCTCGAACAGGCGGACCCCCATCCAGTCCTCGAGCTGACGGATCTGGTGGCTGACGGCCGTCGGTGTCACATGCAGTTCCTCGGCGGCTAGCCGGAAACTCAGGCGGCGCGCGGCCGCTTCGAACACGCGCAGCGCGCTGAGCGGCGGAAGCTTTCTCATCGCACTTTCATGGATGAGTACAGCTCATCCGTATGCTGATGTTTTCCCATTTGTCCCTACCTCTCATCCGTCCAATAATGCGTTTGACCGCGGTTGATCCTAACTCAACTATCGAATGGAGAGAACCATGAAACTGGAACAAGTGAAAACCAATCCCGACCCGTACGAGCCCTACCTCCTGTCGCAGGCCATCCGCGCCGGCCAGCTGCTGTTCGTGTCCGGCCAGGCGGCGTATGGCGAGGATGGCGGCATCGTCGGCAAGGGAGATTTCGCCCGTCAGGCCGACCAGGCTTTCCGAAACCTCGAGCGGGCGCTCAAGGCCGGCGGCTCGGGCATGGACCGCGTCGTGAAGGTGACGATCTTCCTGACCTCGATGGACCACTTCTCCACGATTGTCGAGATGCGCCGCAAATGGTTCGCCAAGCCCTACCCGGCCGACACGATCGTCGAGATCTCGGCCCTTTACTCGCCGGACGCGATGATCGAGATAGAGGCGATCGCGCTGGCAGTGGAGGGCGAGCAATGAGCGGCACCGAGCTTGCGGACGGGCCGCTGTTCGAGAAATGGGAGCGGAACGGCCTCGAACTGGCGAACCGCCTCGCTGTGGCGCCGATGACGCGCGTGAGCGCGACCCCGCTCGGCGTGCCCACGCCAGCGATGGTGCGCTACTACACGCGCTTTGCGCGCGGCGGCTTCGGGCTGGTGATCACCGAAGGCATCTACACCGATCGCGCCTATGCGCAGGGCTACGCCAACCAGCCGGGATTGACGGACGCCGAGCAGCTGGGCGGCTGGCGCTCGGTGGTCGATGCCGTACATGCGGCGGGAGGAAAGATCGTCGCCCAGCTGATGCACGCCGGGGCACTCGCACAGGGGAACCGCTTCCGCGGCGAACCAGCCGGGCCATCGGCTGTCGCCCCCAAGGGCCTGCAAATGCCGTTCTACGGCGGCCAGGGACCGTATCGCACGCCGCTTGCGATGTCCCCCGCCGACATCCGTGCGGCGATCGACGGCTTTGCAAGTGCGGCAAACCTGGCGCGGGCGGCCGGCTTCGACGGGGTGGAAATCCACGGCGCGAACGGCTATCTGCTCGACCAGTTCCTGACCGGCTATACGAACCGCCGCAGCGACGACTGGGGTGGAACCATCGAGCGGCGCGTGCGTCTTTGCGTGGGGGTTGCGCAGGCGGTACGCGCGGCGGTCGGCACGCACTTTCCCGTCGGCATGCGCATCTCACAGGCCAAGGTCAACGACTTTGAGCACAAGTGGCCGGAAGGGGAAGACGGCGCGCGGATCGTGTTTGGCTTGCTGGCGGACGTCGGTCTCGATTTCCTGCATGTCACCGAATTCGAAGCGTGGAAGGCGGCCTTCGGCGACACCGGCCCTTCCCTTGTCGCGCTGGCCCGCAGGTACGCGCCGGGGGTGACCATGATCGCCAACGGCAGCCTGCACGCGCCGCAGCGCGCGTTGCAACTGCTGGAGGATGGGGCGGACATCATTGCACTTGGCCGTGGCGCGCTCGCCAACCCGGACTGGCCGAACCGGTTGGCCGGCGGCGAGCCGCTGGCCGGGTTCGACCGGGAGCTACTTGCGCCGCTTGCAGATATCAAGCCGTCGGAGCTGGCGCAGCGCGGGGTCGACGGGCGAAGAGAGGAGATCGGCGGGCCACCCGGCCGCCAGGCGGGTTCCGATCCGATCCGGGAAGGTCGGGCGCAGGCTGGGCCGGCGGAAAGAAAGGATCCGTGTCATCGATGACTTCAAGGCGGAGAAACGTGGCCGCCGATACGTCTTCGTGAGCAGCGCATCGATCCTGGAAATCTCGATCAGGCGATGTGCGAGCCGCTACGTTTGCTCACGCACGAGGTCCGATTGTGCGGCTACTCCGAACTGGTCGAACCGGTCCAGCCCCGCCAGCAGCGGGAGCGCGGCGTCCGCGATACGATCGATCGCCTGCTCGCGCAGCCGGCTCAGGTCCGTCGGCGCGTCGCTCTCCAGTCCGGCCCAGCGCAGCAAGGCCCGGCCCGCATCCGGCGCATCGAACAGGCCGTGCAGGTAAGTGCCGAGCACCTGCCCGTCGCCGGAAAGCGCGCCCTCGGCCCTCCCCTCGATCTCGAACGCCGGCCGCGCAAGCCCGGCGCCCGACGACCTGCCCATGTGGATCTCGTAGCCGCGCACTGACGCATCGGCGAACAGGCAGCGTCCGCTTGCCTGCGCCAGCCGCTTTTGCGTCGTCAGCGTCGTCTCGATGTCGAGCAGGCCGAGACCGGCCGATGTGCCGGGTGCCCCTTCGACGCCGTTGGGGTCATGCACAAGGGTTCCGAGCATCTGGAAGCCGCCGCAGATGCCGATCAGCTTGCCGCCGTAGCGCAGGTGGCGGGTGATGGCCTCGCGCCATCCCTGCGTCTTGAGCCAGTCGAGGTCGGCACGGGTGTTCTTGCTGCCCGGAAGAATGATCAGGTCGGCCGGCGGGATAGCCTGGTGCGGCCCGATGAAGCGCAGATCCACCTCCGGGTGCGCGCGCAGGTAATCGAAATCCGTGTGATTGCTGATGCGCGGCAGCGCCGGCACGATCACCCGGAAACCGCCCTGCTCCGCCTGGTCCTTCGCAATCGCATCCTCGGCGTCCAGGTGCAGGCCGTGCAGGTAGGGCAGCACCGCGAGCACCGGCTTGCCGGTCTGCTGCTCGAGCCAGTCCACGCCCGGCTGCAGCAGCGAGATATCGCCGCGGAATCGGTTGATCACGAAGCCGACGATGCGCGCGCGTTCGCTCTCGGACAGGCAGGCGAGCGTGCCGACGATATGGGCGAACACGCCGCCGCGATCGATGTCGGCCACCAGGATGACCGGACAATCGACCGCTTCGGCAAAGCCCATGTTGGCGATGTCGCGATCGCGCAGGTTGATCTCGGCGGGGCTGCCCGCGCCTTCGACGATGATGACGTCGAAGCGCTCGCGCAGGCGCCGGTAGGACGCCAGCACCGCCTGCATCGCGGTGGTCTTGTAGGCGTGGTAGTCGCGCGCGTTCATGTCCGCACGCACCTGGCCATGGATGATGACTTGCGCACCGGTGTCGGACGAAGGCTTGAGCAGCACCGGGTTCATGTCGGTATGCGGCGGCACGCCGGCGGCCAGCGCCTGCAAGGCCTGGGCCCGCCCGATCTCGCCGCCGTCCTCGGTCACCGCGCTGTTGAGCGCCATGTTCTGCGGCTTGAACGGCGCCACCCGCACGCCTTCGCGCGCCAGCAGCCGGCACAGCGCGGCAACCACCGTGCTCTTGCCGGCGTCCGAGGTCGTGCCCTGCACCATCAGCGTATGAAACGGAAAATTCACCGCGCCTCCCGCATCGCGTGCCAGCGCGCGACCAGCGCCGCGATCTGCGGCAGGCCGTGCAGGATGACGGAGGGTCCGGGCGAAAGGATGTCGGCCGACTTGATCTCTTCCACCAGCCCGTCGCGCACTGCCGGCACCGCATCCCAACCCGGCCTGGCGGCCACGCTCTCGGGGCGGAATTTCTTGCCGCACCAGGAACCGATGATGATGTCCGGCGCGCGCCGCACCACTTCCATCGGATCGGCGATGATGCGTTCCTTCGCGCCCGCATGCGCGGCGAGCTCGGCGAACACGTCCTCGCCGCCAGCGAGCGCAATGCATTCCGACACCCAGCCGATGCCCGAGATCATCGGCTCGTTCCATTCCTCGAAGTAGATGCGCGGCGCCGGTGCGCGCACGCTCGCACGAACCGCATCGATTTGCACCTGTAGCCGCGCGAGCAGGCGTTCACCCTCCTGCCGGCGTTCCACCAGTGCCGCCAGCACCCGCACGAAGCGCAGGATGCCGGCGATGTCGCGCTGGTTGAACAGCATGACCTCCACGCCGTGCTTCGCAAGTGCGGCGCAGATGTCGGCCTGCATGTCGGAAAAGCCGATCGCCAGATCGGGCTCGACGGCGAGGATGCGTTCGATTTTCGACGAGGAGAACCCGCTGATCTTCGGCTTGTCCCGGCGCGCCTCTGGCGGACGCACGGTGAAGCCGGAAATGCCGGCAATGCTGTCCTGCGCGCCGAGCGCATACAGGGTCTCGACGGCTTCGGTGGACAGGCAGGCGATGCGGCGGTAGTGGCTCATGGACGTCGCTCCAGTTCGCGCCGGGCGCGCTCCATCTGCTCGCAGACAAGCGCCGCGCCGTCGAGTATGCGCAGACCCGGCCGGTTGATCAGGTCTGAATTCACGGCAAACAGGTTGCCATGGCGCACCGCCGGCAGGCTCGTGTACGCCCTCCAGTGACCGAGGCCGTCGCTGGACCGCTTGCCGCCGGCGGCGGCGACGATTGCATCCGGTTTTTCCAGCAGCACCGCTTCCACGCTCACGACCGGGGCCGGCAGCGACAGCGCGCCGAACACGTTCTCGGCCCCGCAGGTGCGCAACACGTCGCTGGCGATGCTCTTGTCGTTGAGCGTGTAGAGCGGCGCATCCCAGAGCTGGTAGAACACCCGCACCACCGGTCGCTGCCGATGCTGCTCCTTCAGCTGCGCCATGCGCTCGCGGAACTGCCTTGCCTCCCGCTGTGCATGGGCGCCGGTGCCGAGCAGCAGGCCGAGGCGTTCGAGCGTATCGGGAATGTCGTCCAGCCGGCGCGGATCGCTGTAGAACATCGGAATGCCGAGCCTGCGCAGGGCTTCGACCTGGCGCTCGGCGACGTTGTGCAGCCAGACCACAAGCAGATCCGGCTGCATCGCGACCACCCGCTCCAGGTCGATCAGCTTGTTGTCGCCAACGCGCGCAATGGCTTTTGCGGCCTCCGGATATTCGCTGTGCCGCACCGTGCCGATGATGCGCTCGCCCGCGCCGGCCGCGAACACGAGTTCGGTCGTGTGCGGGGACAGCGTGATCACGCGCTGCGCCGGACGGGCCAGCGTGACCGTCTCGCCGCGGTCGTCCTTGACCGAGATCGCTGCCGTCGCCTGCGCCGCGCAGGCCAGCAAGGCCGTCATTGCCAGTCGTTTCATGCCGCGTGCTCCATCCGCGCCCAAGCCGCCAGCGCGGTCTCCAGTCTTTGCCATCCGGCCTCGCTACCCGGCAGGCCCAGGCGAACGCCTTGCGCCGGCGCATCGAACCGGCGTACCCATACGCCGTGCCGGGCCATGTGCTGCTGAAACGCCGCCGCCTGCGCGTACGGCCAGTAACGGAACAGCGCGGTGCCCGTTGTGGCGATGCCATGCCGTGCCAGCAGCGTGTGCAGGCGCATGCCGTCGCGCAGCAGGGCCTCACGCGTGCGGCCCTGCCACGCGCGGTCGGACAGCGCCGCCTTGCCGATCTGCTGCGCCGGGGTGCTGACCGACCAGGGGCCGAGACAGGTTGAAAGCGCATCGAGCAGCGCGTCGTGCGCGGCGACAAAGCCAAGGCGCAGGCCCGCCAGACCAAAGAATTTGCCGACCGAGCGCAACACGATCAGGCCGGGCCGGTGCGCGTGCGGCGCCACCGTAAGTGCCGGGGCGACCTCCCCGAATGCCTCGTCGACGACCAGCCACGCGCCCCGGTTTGCAAGGCGCCCGGACCAGTCGAGCAGGCGTTGCGCCTCTACCGTCGCGCCGGTCGGATTGTTGGGATTGCAGACCACCATGACGTCGCAGTCGTCCAGCACGCCCTCGAGTTCGTCGAAACGCGCTTCGTGCACCGCATGCCCTGCGCCCGCCCAGCAGTGCGCATGCTCGGCATAGGACGGCGAGGAAACGACCACCCTGCCCGGCCGCCGCAGCCGCGGCAAGGCCTGGATTGCCGCCTGCGTGCCGGCCACCGGCAGCAACGCCGGCGCGCCGTAGCATGCGCACGCGGCGGCCACCAGTTCCGGATCGGGCTCGGGGAGCCGGTGCCAGACGTCCGGGCCCAGGGTCGGCACCGGGTAGCCATTCGGATTGATGCCGGTCGAGAGATCGATCCAGTCATCAAGCGGCCGGCCGTAACGCGTCGCCGCCTCCCGCAGGTTGCCCCCGTGAGCGATCATGCAAATCCCCTTCCTGTTGCGATAAGCACAGCCACTGCCAGCCACAGCGCGACCGCACGCGCAACGAGGCGCCAGGCGCGCGCGATGTCGGACGCCCGCGGCGGCGCGCCGGTGCCGAGAGGCGGCCGCGCTTCAATGACGCCGTCATAGACGGCCGGTCCGCCCAGGACGATGGTCAGCGCCCCCGCGCCGGACGCCATCACCGGCCCGGCGTTCGGGCTGCTCCAGGCGCTTGCCTGCGAGCGCCAGCAGGCAAGCGCACAGCGGGTATTGCCAAGCAGTGCGTAAGACAGCGCCGTCAGCCGCGCCGGAATCAGGTTTAGCGCATCGTCGATGCGCGCGGCAGCCCAGCCGAACGCATGGAAGCGCGCGTTGCGGTAGCCCCACATGGCGTCCAGCGTATTGGCCAGCCGGAACAGCAGCGCGCCGGGCCCGCCGGCGACAATGAACCAGAACAGCGTGCCGAACACCGCATCGTTGCCGTTTTCCAGCGTGGATTCGGCTGCGGCCCTTGCGATATCCGCCTCGCTGGCCCCGCCGGTGTCGCGGCTGACGATGCGCGCGGC
>DATLGF010000210.1:0-2393 GCA_035540575.1 Noviherbaspirillum sp. | reverse complement strand
CAGGCAGGGATCGTCGGATGCGGTCGACACCGCGACGAAGGGCTCGCCCTTGGCCGCCATGCGCCGCTCCAGGTCCTCCTGCGGCGCGCCGAAATGGACCACGTGCTTGAGCGGTCCGCCCGCCTCGCACGCGCGGTCGAGCTCCTCGCACAATGATGCGGCGCACAAGGCCGCGTTGACCTGCGCCTTGTTGATGATGGCGCGCAGTTCCGGCGCGCGCAGCAAGGGCATCGTCGGCACCGCCACGCAGCCGGCCTTCCACACGGCGAGCACCGCTGCGGCCAGCATCGGGCCGTTCGCGCCGCGCAGCAGCACGCGGTTGCCGGGCACGAGCCCAAGGTCGTCCACCAGCACATGGGCGATGCGGTCGACCTTCGCCCCCAGTTCGGCATAGGTCCAGCGGCCCGAAGGCCAGAGGATGGCCGTGCGCTCGCCATGGTCCTCGTTCAGCAGCTCGGCGGCACAATTCAGGTGAGACGGGTATTGCAGTTCAGGCAGGTCGAAGCGCAGCTCGGGCCACAGCTCGCGCGGCGGCAGGTTGTCGCGGACGAAGGTATCGACATGGGCTGTAGCAGTCATGAAAGCTCCGGAAGGGAAGCGAGGCCGAGCAGCACGGTGTTGCCGAAAAGCGGAATGTACTTTAGCCCTAAAATATTTCGATTTCAAGTATCCTTTCGTTGACCGATGCCGAATCGGTCAACCCGCGATCATGTATTCTTCAGGCCTGACCGAATTACTGCACGGCATTTCCCGGCGATGGACCCGACACTGATCCTCGAAAACCTCCTCAACGGCCTGCAGTTCGGGCTGATGCTGTTCCTGCTCGCCGCCGGCCTGACGCTGGTGTTCGGGATCATGGACTTCATCAACCTCGCGCACGGCTCCCTCTACATGGCCGGCGCCTACTTCGCCGCCACCTTCACCGGGATCACCGGCTCGTTCTGGCTGGGGCTGCTGCTGGCCATCGGCGCGACCGCCATCCTCGGCGTGATCCTCGAAATGAGCGTGTTCCGGCGCCTCTACCAGCGCGACCATCTGTCGCAGGTGCTCGCCACGTTCGCGCTGATCCTGATCTTCAACGAAGGCGCGCGCATGATCTGGGGCGCCCAGCCGCTGATGCTGAACACGCCGCCTGAGCTCGCCAGGCCGGTGGAGCTTCTGCCCGGCTTCTATTACTCGTCGTTCCGCCTGTTCATCATCGGCGCCGGCATCGCGGTCGCCGCCCTGCTCTACTGGATCGTCGTGAAGACGCGCATCGGCATGCTGGTGCGCGCCGGCGCATCGAACCGCGAGATGGCGACCGCGATGGGCGTCAACATCAAGCTGGTGTTTACGCTGCTGTTCGCGTTCGGCGCGGCGCTGTGCGCGGTCGCCGGCTCGCTGCTCGGCACCATCCTCGCGGTGCAGGTCGGCATGGGCGAGAGCATCCTGATCCTCGCGTTCGTGGTGATCGTGATCGGCGGCATCGGCTCGGTGCGCGGCGCACTGGTCGGCGCGCTGCTGGTGGGCATCGTGGACACCGCCAGCCGCACGCTGCTGCCGGTATTCCTGCGCACGCTGCTGCCGCCGGACATCGCGGCCAACCTCGGACCGGCGCTGGCCTCGATCCTGATCTACGTGCTGATGGCCGCCGTCCTGTTCTTCAAGCCGGAAGGCTTGTTCCCGGCGCGAGGATAGTCGCATGCAAACCCTGACCAGCAAGCTCCACCATCCGCTCTCCCCCATAGCCACGGCCGTCGTGCTCGTGCTGCTGCTCCTGCTGCCGTGGATCGCCGAGGCAATGGACGAACCGTTCTACATCAGCGTCGCCAGCCGCCTGCTGATCTTCGCGATCGCCGCCACCAGCCTGAACCTGGTGCTCGGCTTCGGCGGCATGGTCAGTCTCGGGCATGCCGCCTACTTCGGCGCCGGCGCCTACACGATCGGCATCCTGATGCAGCACGATGTCCTGTCCGGCTGGATCGCCTGGCCGGCCGCCGTTGCGGTCGGCGCGCTGCTGGCCGCAGCCATCGGCGCGGTATCGCTGCGCACGAAGGGCGTGTACTTCATCATGATCACCCTGGCCTTCGCACAGATGATGTTCTACCTGTTCATCTCGATGCGCGACTACGGCGGGGACGACGGCATGAGCCTGTACCAGCGCTCGGCCCTCGGCTTCGACATCTCCGGCGACACCCCCTTCTATTACGTCGTGCTGGCGCTCGCCGCCGCGGCCTTCTACCTCGTCTACCGCGTCGTCAACTCGCGCTTCGGCCGCACCGTGCAGGCGATTCGCGAGAACGAAAGCCGGATGGAGGCGATCGGCTACCCGGTGTTCCGCTACAAGCTGGTGTGCTTCATCATCGGCGGCGCGCTGGCCGCGCTTGCCGGTGCTCTGCTGGCCAACCAGAACA
>DATLGF010000209.1:0-2647 GCA_035540575.1 Noviherbaspirillum sp. | reverse complement strand
GCGAACTGCTCGCCGCCGCCCGGCGCCCGCTCGTCCTGCTCGGCGGCTCGGGCTGGAACCCGGAAGCCTGTGCCGACATGCGCCGCTTCATCGAAGCCAGCGCCCTGCCCGCCGCGTGCGCGTTCCGCTTCCAGGACCTGCTCGACAACCGTCATCCGAATTACATCGGCGATGTCGGCATCGGCATCAACCCGAAACTCGCCGCGCGCATCCAGAATGCCGACCTGATCCTCGCAATCGGCCCGCGCCTGGGCGAAATGACCACCAGCGGTTACACCCTGCTGGAAGCGCCCTGTCCGCACCAGAAGCTGGTGCATATCCACAGCGGCGCAGAAGAACTTGGACGCGTGTACCAGGGTGAGCTGATGATCAACAGCGGCATGCCGCAAATTGCATCTGCACTTGCCGCCATGGAACCGGTCGACAGCAGCGCCTGGCGCTCAAGCGTCGAAGAAGCGCGCGCCGAACTCGTCGCATGGCAGGCCGAACCGCCGCTGTTCAAGCAGACCCCGGCGCGCCTGAACCTGTGGCAGATGGTCCAGGTCCTGAAGCAGCGGCTTCCCGCCGACGCCATCCTCACGAACGGTGCCGGCAACTTCGCGACCTGGGCACATCGATTCTGGCCGTACGCCGGATTCCGCACCCAGCTCGCGCCGACCTCCGGCGCAATGGGCTACGGCGTGCCGGCGGCGGTGGCCGCGGCGATTGCCACCCGCAACGCCCGCACCGTCGTCAACTTCGCGGGCGACGGCGACTACATGATGAACGGGCAAGAGCTCGCCACCGCCGTGCAGTACGGCGCCGGCGTGCTGTTCATCGTGTTCAACAATGGCACCTACGGCACGATACGCATGCACCAGGAACGCCATTTCCCGGCGCGCGTATCCGGCACCGACCTGCGCAATCCCGACTTCGCCGCGCTCGCACGCGCATACGGCGCCCATGGTGAAATGGTGGATACGACCGAAGCCTTCGGCCCGGCGCTGGAACGCGCACTCGCGCACATCCAGGCAACCGGGTTGCCGGCACTCATCGAACTGCAGTACGAAGCAAACCTGCTGACGCCGAACGCGAGCCTGGAACAGATCCGTGCGGCGGGCCAGAAGGCCAGTCAGGAAAGCTGACCCGCCCGCCATTGCAACGCCGCGCCGAATTATTTCCGGCGCAGAGTGTCTGTAGCAGTAGAGCATCCCGCCAACTGCTACTGACCGTCTCCATGGCACTCGTACCCGTCAGCGAAGCTGCAGGCCTCACCCGCGTGGACCCGGCCACCCTGTACCGGGACGTCGACAGCGGCCGCCTGCAGGCGACGCGCACCGCCGACGGCGACATCCTGCTCGACACCGGCGAGCTCAAGCGCATCTACGGCGACGCCGACAGCGGACCGGACGCCTCCCTGTCCGCTGAGCAAGTCAAAATCGCGATGCTGGAGGAGCGCACGCGCGCATTGGAACGCGCACTGGCGCTGGAAGCGGAACTGCGCAAGGTCAAGGACCAGGTCGCCAACGAGCTGCGCGCCCGCCTTGCCGACAAGGAAACCGTGATCCGCACCTTGCAAAACAGGGTGATGTTCCTTGAGACCGACCGGCCCGATCCGATCCCGACGCTTGCCGTCGATGGCGTGGAGGAGGAAGCGGAGAATGCCGCGCCGGTCACGACTTCCGACGAGAGCCGGCAGATCGGCGACGAGCGGCAACTGGTGAGCGGCGGCTGGTGGTCGCGCCTGCTGGGCCGGCGCGGCGGGTCGTCCTTGTCCGGGTAGATCCCGCATTGCACACATCGGCCCGCAAAGCCGGAAGGCAAGCAGCGCGGGCGTACACCCTGCCTACTCCTTCGCCTGCCAGGGCCAACGCCCTTCGAGTTCCACCTGCAGGGACACGCTCAGGAAAGTCCTGATCAGCACAATGATCCCCAGCACCAGCACCCCTTCAACTGTAGGCGCCACTGCAACCGTGCGGATGATGTCGGCCGCGACGAGGAACTCCAGTCCGAGGAGTATGCCCCTCCCCAGGTCCTGCCGATATCGCTTGTATCCGTCGGCCAGCTTTCTGCCTTCGACAAGATAGCGCGCAGTAGCAATCACCAGCCCGATCACGATGACCGCAACGCCGACGCTGTCAATCAGCAAACCGGCGCTTTCAGCCACATCCCTGAAGGACACCATATCGACCTCCGCGACAGCACCAGGCGGCGGCCTGGAAAGAGGGCTCTGGCGGATCGCCGTGACAAAGACCGTTGTTCCGCGCGGGTCTCATTCCTCATGACGCGTCATCTCGTCGATGAGGGACTGATTCGCCAGGGGCGCAATCCGGTTTGGAGCAGGAAAGCGGTAGTCGACCCCGGCTCGCGCATGCACGGGTGTGCAGCGAGTGTGCGGGCCGGTCGGCCGTCTCGGCCAGTTGCACGCCTCACGGCGGCGGCAACACCGTGTAGTGAATAGTCATCGCGCGGATGCGTCCGTTCTGGATCAGGTAAGAGTCGGCTCCATCCTCGACGCGGGCGCCATTCTCCGCCTCGGCGCTCCACTCCAGAAAGCCCATCTCGCCATCGGCCAGTACCGTACGGTAGGTCCAGCGGCCGCGCGGCAGCTGCTCCGCGAGCAAGCGCACCTTCTCCCGAACCCCCTCAAGCCCACGGAAGGTTCCAT
>DATLGF010000208.1:0-6154 GCA_035540575.1 Noviherbaspirillum sp. | reverse complement strand
GTTCTTCCATGTCGCGGCGCGAACCCAGTCCGGCCTCGGCAAGCACCTTGTGCAGCTTGGGTGCGTCGTCCTCCGCGGTCAGGTCGCGCCTGACGTTCTTCGCCCGGCTGTTGCGATCCTTGCCGTCATCGGCGGCGACGGTGTCGAACGTATCGGAAGTCACGAAGGCGAACACGTCATCAGGGTTTACCGCCTTGCGTCCCGGCTGGCGCGCGCCGGCCGGCTGACCGGCCTGCTTGCCGCGCTGGTTCTGTGCAGCCGCCTTCTGTTTCCTGCGCTCGTTGCCCTGGCGCTTCGCCTGAGCGGGAGCGGGAGCTTCGGCCTGCCGCCTTTCCGCCCCACCATCCGCGGTTGCCTGTCCGGCTTCCGCACCATCCGGTCGATCGGCACGGGCGCGCCGCAAGCTGCGCGGCCCGCGCACACCGCGCTTGCCCGGCTTCTTTTTCGGCTGGCCATCCGCCGTTCCCTCGGCGTTGCTGTTTTCCTCGATCTGCGGTGCTTCGACGGGCGTTGCGGAATCTGTCATCACTGAGGCGTTATTG
The DNA here is from genome assembly GCA_035540575.1 of Noviherbaspirillum sp. Lineage (GTDB taxonomy): Bacteria > Pseudomonadota > Gammaproteobacteria > Burkholderiales > Burkholderiaceae_D > Noviherbaspirillum. The sequence goes on along the minus strand of DATLGF010000208.1, from coordinate 5,612 downwards.
CGGTTGGGCAGGTTCATCGTTTGTGGTGTCTGTATGCGCGGGCGTTGCAGCCTCGCTCTCTGCGGCCAGGCGCGCCGCATCGCGTTGTGGTGAATCGCTTTGGTCCGGCTGGGCAGCCGAAGATCTGAGACAATCCGCCCCCTCTTCACTGCCCTGCCCGGTCGGCATGGCGACGGCCGTGCCGACTTCGCTTGCAGGAGTGGGCTCGAGGCTTTCCTGCAGGTTGCCCTCGAACGCCTGCAACTCGGGCAAAACGCCATCCTGCAACGTCTCCTTGCTAAGCTGCTGCAATGGCGGCAACTGGTCCAGCGACGTCATGCCGAGATCGTCAAGGAACTGGCGGGTCGTGGCGAACAAAGCCGGGCGGCCCGGCACATCGCGATGGCCTACAGTTTCAATCCAGCCACGATCTTCGAGCAACTTGATTGTCTGCGAGTTCACCGTCACGCCGCGAATTTCTTCGATGTCGCCGCGCGTGACAGGCTGACGGTAAGCAATGATGGCGAGCGTTTCGAGCGTCGCGCGCGTGTATTTCGGCGGCTTCTCGGGATTTAGCCGCTCCAGGTATTTCTTCATTTCCGGGCGGCTCTGAAAGCGCCACCCGGTCGAGAGGCAGACCAGCTCAATCCCCCTGTCGGTCCAATCCTCGCGCAGTTCCGCGAGCATCGCCTTGATCGCATCGGTACCCAGGTGCTCCTGCCCCTCGCCTTCCGCGTAGAGCTTCTTCATGTCGGTAATCGACAGCGGCTCATGCGCGCAAAGCAGCGCCGTTTCGAGGACTCTCTTGGCCTCATTGGTGTTCATGGTTGTGCGTATTGCTTCTGTAACGTATGCAGAATCTTCGCCAATTGACAGGCGCTGACTACGCCGCCCGATCTGGAACCGCTGGAACCATTCCGGCGCCCGTTTTCTTGGAAGTCTAATGAGGGCGGGGAATGCGCAAGGACTACGCGCAGGGACTACGACTTGGTTGCGGGGGCAGGATTTGAACCTGCGACCGTCGGGTTAAGAGCCCGACGAGCTGCCAGACTGCTCCACCCCGCGTCTGGAAACCGAGATTATATCCATTTCCAAGCGTCGGCGCAAACCGTGCCGCCGCCGGACTCGCGACCCCGCGCCGGCCGACCCGCCACCCGACGGTGATACACTTCCCAATCTCCCCCGTCGATGCATCTCGTGCACACCCTCCATGAAATTCTGTTCCGAATGCGCGCATCCGGTTTCACTCGCCGTCCCGCCGGATGACAACCGGATGCGCCACGTCTGCACGCAATGCGGCGTAATTCATTATCAGAACCCGAAGATGGTGATCGGTTCGATTCCCGTATGGGAACAGGATGGCCAAGCCCGCGTACTGCTGTGCAAGCGTGCGATCGAGCCGCGCTATGGTTACTGGACCCTGCCGGCCGGCTTCATGGAAAACAATGAAACCACGTCGCAGGCAGCGATTCGCGAAACCGAGGAGGAAGCGGGAGCGCGCGTCGAACTTCATGAGCTGTTCGCGCTGCTCAACGTCCCTCATGTCCACCAGGTGCACATGTTCTATCGCGCCACATTGCTCGATCTGAATTACCTGGCGGGAACGGAGAGCCTGGAGGTGAAGCTGTTTGCCGAGCACGAGATCCCTTGGGACGATATCGCCTTTCCCACGGTGCACCACACGCTCAAATACTTCTTTACCGATCTGGCGCGAGTGCGCGAGGGGGGATGCTTCGGCCTCCACACTCACGACATCTTCAAACCGATGCGCGGATGATCCCCTGGCTGGAGCACGATTCCCCGTTTCCCGAGGTTGAGACCGCGCTTACCGAAGTGCACGGCGCCCCAGGTCTGCTTGCCGCAGGCGCCGACCTCTCCCCGGAGCGTCTGCTCGACGCGTACCGCCACGGGATATTCCCCTGGTTCTCGGAAGGACAGCCGATACTCTGGTGGTGCACCGACCCGCGCATGGTGCTGTACACCGACCGCTTCACGATCTCGCACAGCCTCAGGAAGGCGCTGAAGAAAGTCCAGCGCAGCATCCGTGGTGACGGGCGCTGGGAAGTCCGCTTCGACTCCGCCTTCGAGGACGTCATGCGCGCCTGCGCCGAGCCCCGCACCGATGGCGCCGGCACCTGGATTTCAGAGGAGCTGATCGCCGGCTATACGGCCCTGCATCGCCGCGGTTACGCGCACTCGTCCGAACTGTGGTTCGATGGCCGGCTCGTCGGCGGCGCATACGGCGTGTGCATAGGCAGGATGTTCTACGGCGAATCGATGTTTGCCCGGCAACGCGACGCCTCCAAGATCGCTCTCGCGTATCTGGTGCGCTTCCTGCATGCGAACGGCGTCGAGATGATCGACTGTCAGCAGGAGACCGCGCACCTCGCTTCGCTCGGAGCGAGCCCCATACCACGCGCGCGGTTCCTGGGCCACTTGCACGAAGCGATCAACCGGCCACCGATCGAGAACTGGCGCCCGATCGACATAATCTAGCGTGGCGACGCCCGATAACCGTGTAAAGTAAGCAGATCGGCGCCACATGCCACGAGAGGCCTATGACGCATCTGAAAGACCTGCCCTTTGCTTCCCTGCAGTTCTACGCTACCGCGCCCTACCCCTGCAGCTACCTGGAGGGTCGCCAGGCACGTTCGCAAGTCGCGACGCCTTCACACCTGATCAATGCCGATGTCTACAGCGAACTGGTCAGGAACGGTTTTCGCCGCAGCGGCATCTTCACCTACCGACCGTACTGCGACGGCTGCAATGCCTGCATACCGGTGCGCGTTCGCGCCGACCTGTTTTCGCCCAACCGAAGCCAGCGCCGCGCCTGGAAGTACCACGGCAATCTATCCACCTGGGTGACCACGCTAGCCTACGCGCCCGAGCATTATGATCTCTACCTGCGCTATCAGGCGGTCCGGCACGCCGGCGGCGGAATGGACCAGGACAGCCGCGATCAGTACGCGCAGTTTCTGCTCCAGAGCAAAGTGAATACTCGCCTCGTCGAGTTCCGGGAACCGGACGGAATCCTGCGCATGGTGAGCATCATCGACGTGCTCGGCGACGGGCTGTCGTCGGTATACACGTTCTATGACCCGGAGGTGCAAGGCGCGTCCTATGGCACCTACAACGTCCTTTGGCAAATAGACCAGGCCCGGCGCCTGGGCATGCCGCACGTATATCTCGGCTACTGGATCCGGGACAGCCAGAAGATGGCGTACAAAGCCAACTTCCGGCCGCTTGAGGCGTTCCGCGGCGGAAAGTGGCGCCCCTGGGAAGCGCAAATAATGCCTGCTGGAAACGAACCACGGCAAGAGTAAAATACCGCCTTTCGTCGTCCGTCGGCTGCGCCGACCCCTCGCCACTCATGTCCTCCTCCCTCCTGTACGCACTGGCTCGTCCTCTGCTGTTCTCCCTCGATCCCGAAACCGCACACCATGTCGCCCTGCCGGCCCTCGTGCGTGCCGAAGCGCTCGGACTCACCCGCCTGCTGGACCGCGTGCCGACAGACGAGCGGGAGGTCATGGGCCTGCGCTTTCCCAACCCGGTTGGCCTGGCTGCCGGCCTGGACAAGGATGGCGCATGCATTGACGGCTTGGCGGCGCTCGGTTTCGGCTTCATCGAAGTCGGCACGGTCACTCCGCGCGCGCAGCCCGGCAACCCGAAACCCCGCCTGTTTCGTCTGCCACAGGCGCATGCGCTGATCAACCGCCTGGGCTTCAACAACGGGGGCGTCGATGCCTTCGTCGCCAACGTCCAGTCCTCGCGCTTCTATCAGAACAAGGAAGGCGTGCTCGGCCTGAACATCGGCAAGAATGCGGACACGCCGATGGAACGCGCGGTCGACGACTACGTCCTGTGCCTTGAGAAGGTCTATCCGTACGCAAGTTATGTGACGGTCAACATCTCCTCGCCGAACACCAAGAATTTGCGCCAGCTGCAAGGCGCCTCGGAACTCGACGGCCTGCTCGGCCAGCTCAAGCAGGCGCAGTCCCGGCTGGCGGATCGCAATGGCCGCTATGTCCCGATCGCACTGAAAATTGCGCCGGACGTGGATGCGGAACAGGTGAAAAACATCGCCGATGCGCTGATCCGGCACCAGTTCGACGGCGTCATCGCGACGAATACGACCATCTCCCGCGACGCGGTGCGCGGTTTGTCCCATGCGGACGAGGCTGGCGGACTCTCGGGCCCCCCGGTCTTCGAACTGTCCAACCGAGTGATCCGCCTGCTTCGCAGCGAGCTGGGCAGCGATATGCCGATCATCGGCGTAGGCGGCATTCTTTCCGGCGAAGACGCGCGCGAAAAGATCGCAGCCGGCGCATCGCTCGTACAGCTCTATACCGGCCTCATCTACAAGGGGCCCGCCCTCGTAGGCGAGTGCGCGGCAGCGTTGCGCAACACACGCTGACCGGCACGCCCCATGCCGGTCATTGCACCGGGAATCGTCGCGCAAACGGGGCAGGAATAACTCTTCGCGCAATAAAAAACCCGAAGCGCCATCCGGCACTTCGGGTTTGCAGTTGAGGCGGACCAGCCTTACTCGACTTCCAGGGTTTCCTCCGGCGCCGGCGGCGGTGCGGTATCGCCCTCGGCAAATTCGAGCTTGATTTCGTCCTTGTCGTCGAGATCGACAGTCACCTTGCCACCATTGACGAGACGTCCGAACAGGAGCTCGTCGGCAAGCGCCTTGCGGATCATGTCCTGGATCAAGCGCGACATTGGACGTGCGCCCATCAATGGATCGAAGCCCTTCTTCGCGAGGAATCGGCGCAGCTTGTCGCTGAAGATCGCCTCGACCTTCTTCTCGTGCAGCTGCTCTTCCAGTTGCATCAGGAACTTGTCCACCACGCGCAGGATGATTTCCTCGTCGAGTGCCTTGAAGCTGATGATCGCGTCGAGCCGGTTGCGGAACTCGGGCGTGAACATCCGCTTGATCTCGGCCATTTCGTCGCCGGTTTCCTTCTTGTCGGTGAAGCCGATCGAACGCTTCTGCAAGGCTTCCGCGCCTGCATTCGTGGTCATGATGATGATCACGTTGCGGAAGTCGGCCTTGCGACCGTTGTTGTCGGTCAACGTGCCATGGTCCATCACCTGCAGCAGGATGTTGAAGATATCCGGATGCGCTTTCTCGATTTCGTCAAGCAGCAGCACCGCGTGCGGCTTCTTCGTGATCGCCTCGGTCAGCAGGCCGCCCTGGTCGTAGCCGACGTACCCCGGAGGGGCGCCGATCAGGCGCGACACCGCGTGGCGCTCCATGTACTCCGACATGTCGAAGCGGATCAGCTCGATGCCGAGGATGAAGGCGAGCTGCTTCGCCACTTCAGTCTTGCCCACGCCAGTCGGACCCGAGAACAGGAAGGAACCGATCGGCTTGTCGGTCTTGCCGAGACCCGCGCGCGCCATCTTGATTGCGGCACCGAGCGCTTCGATCGCGGGATCCTGTCCGAACACGACATTCTTCAGGTCGCGGTCGATGGTCTGCAGCTTGGCGCGGTCGTCCTGATTGACGGACTGCGGCGGAATGCGCGCGATCTTGGAGATGATGTCTTCGATCTCCGGCTTGCCGATTGTCTTCTTCTGCTTGGACTTCGGCAGAATGCGCTGCGCCGCGCCCGCCTCGTCGATCA
>DATLGF010000207.1:0-5251 GCA_035540575.1 Noviherbaspirillum sp. | reverse complement strand
GGGAAAGCTTCTTCATCATGTCCTCTTATTTCTGCTGGGCGTAGTAGGCGGCGAGATCGGCGATGTCCTGGTCGGACAGGCCGGCGGCGATGCCGCGCATGCTCGGATTGCGGCGGTCGCCGCGCTTGTACGCCTGCAGTGCGGCCTCGATGTAACGCTGGGTCTGGCCGCCGATCATCGGCACATGGTAGACCTCGGGAAACGACGCCCTGTAACCCGGAATGCCATGGCAGCCGATGCACATCGCGATCTTGTTTTCCGCCGCCTTCGGATTGCCGACGATGTCCGTCTGCTGCGCAAAGGCCGTGGTGGCCGCGCCAGCCAGCGCGAGAACCGCAAAAAGTTTTTTCATGATAGCTAAGGGCAGTGATACGAATTCAAAAAACTTATCCGCAAATGGCTGAAGGTGACCGGCTTTCGACCATTTGCGGATAGGTTCTGGCGCGAGGTTGCCTGCGCGCACCAAAAGCGCTTAATTCTACATTAACCGTGGTTACACGGCCAAGAACTTGGCGGTCAATCCCGCCCAGGGCTTGACAAGGCGTTCTCGCTTATACTGAAAAACCCGCGCGCGCCGCGCATCCATCCTGCCCCGACATGCAACCGACCACCCGCTTTGAAGGTTCCGCCCAGTACGTAGCCACCCAAGACCTGAAGCTCGCCGTCAACGCCGCCCTCACGCTGCAGCGCCCGCTGCTGATCAAGGGCGAACCGGGCACCGGCAAGACCATGCTGGCCGAGGAAGTGGCCGGCGCGCTTGGCATGCCGCTGATGCAATGGCATATCAAGTCAACCACGAAGGCGCAGCAAGGCCTGTACGAATACGACGCCGTCTCGCGGCTGCGCGACTCGCAACTCGGCGATGACAGGGTCAAGGACATCCGCAACTACATCGTCAAGGGCGTGCTGTGGCAGGCGTTCACGGCCGACCAGCAGGTCGTGCTGCTGATCGACGAGATCGACAAGGCCGACATCGAATTCCCGAACGACCTGCTGCGCGAGCTCGATCGCATGGAGTTCCACGTGTACGAGACGCGCGAGACCGTCCGAGCAAAGCACCGCCCGCTGGTGATCATCACCTCGAACAACGAGAAGGAGCTGCCCGACGCCTTCCTGCGCCGCTGCTTCTTCCATTACATCAAGTTCCCGGACCGCGACACGATGGCGCAGATCGTCGACGTCCATTACCCGAACCTGAAGAAGGATTTGCTGGCACAGGCACTGCAAACCTTCTACGAAGTGCGCGAGGTCGCAGGCCTGAAGAAGAAGCCGTCGACCTCCGAGCTGCTGGACTGGCTGAAGCTGCTGCTCGCCGAAGACATCCCCCCGGAGGCCTTGCGCAGCAAGGATGCGAAGGCGGTCGTGCCGCCGCTGCATGGCGCGCTCCTGAAGAATGAACAGGACGTCCACCTGTTCGAACGCCTGGTTTTCATGGCTCGCGCCAACCGCTGATCGGCAAACGATGATCTCGCTCGAGCCCGTCACCCTAGAATTCAACGGCATCCGGCTGGAGCCGATGACGCGCGCGCATGCGGTCAACCTCGCCGTGGCCGCATCCGACGGCGCGCTGTGGAACATCCGCGTCACCTCGGTGCCGAAGCCCGACGAAACGGCCGCCTATGTGAACAATGCACTGTCGATGCTCGATGCAGGCACCCGCCTGCCCTTCGTCGTGCGCGAGCTGTCGGGCGGCAAGATCATCGGCAGCACCAGCTACCACGACATCCTGCGCGAGGTCGACCGTGTCGAGATCGGCTACACCTGGTATGCGCAGTCCTGGCAGCGCACGCATGTGAACACCTCCTGCAAGCTGATGCTGCTGCGCCATGCGTTTGAAACCCTCGGCTGCAAGGTGGTCGGCTTTCGCACTGACAATTTCAATCTCGCCTCGCAGCGCGCGATCGAGCGGCTCGGCGCCAGGCGCGACGGGGTGATTCGTCACCATGCGCTGCGCCGCGACGGCACGGTGCGCGACACGGTCATGTACAGCATCACTGCAGGCGAATGGCCGGAGATCGAGGCGCATCTGAAGGACAAGCTGGCGCAGCGCGTGCTGCGCGACGGAGGCCGGCGTGCTGATTGACTTCTTCTTCACGCTGAAGGACGCGAAGGTCCCGGTCTCGATCAAGGAATTCCTGGTGCTGCTCGAGGCGATGCAGAAGGACGTGATCAATCCTTCTCTCGACGAGTTCTACTACCTGTCGCGCACCACGCTGGTCAAGGACGAGGCGAACTTCGACAAGTTCGACAAGGCCTTCGGACTGTACTTCCGCGGCATCGACACGATCTTCGAGAAGATGCCGGAGATCCCGCTGGAATGGCTGCAGAAGCGGATGGAACGCGAGCTGACCCCGGAGCAGCGTGCGGCGATCGAGAAGTTCGGCTACGACAAGCTGATGGAGCGCTTAAAGCAGCTGCTCGATGAACAGAAGGAGCGCCACGAGGGCGGCAACCGCTGGATCGGCACCGGCGGCACCTCGCCGTTCGGCAATGGCGGCGAGAATCCACAGGGCGTACGCATCGGCGGCGAAGGCGGCCAGCGCAGCGCGGTGAAGGTATGGGAGGCGCGCAGCTACCGCGACTACGATTCGGAACGCGAACTCGGCACCCGCAATATCAAGGTCGCGCTGCGACGCCTGCGCAAGTTCGCGCGCGAGGGCGCGGCCGAAGAGCTGGCGCTGGACGACACGATCCGCGCGACGGCGAACAACGCCGGCTACCTCGACATCAAGATGCAGCCAGAGCGCAAGAACAACATCAAGGTGCTGATGCTGCTCGACGTCGGCGGCACGATGGACGACCACATCGCCCGAACCGAAGAACTGTTCTCGGCCGCGAAGACCGAGTTCAAGAACATGGAGTTCTACTACTTCCACAACTGCGTCTACGACTACCTGTGGAAGAACAACCGGCGCCGCCACGCGGAGCGTTTCCCGACCTGGGACATCCTGCGCAAGTACCCGCCCGATACCAAGCTGATCTTCGTCGGCGACGCGACGATGAGTCCGTACGAGGTGCTGCAGCCGGGCGGATCGGTCGAGTACAACAACGAGGAAGCCGGCGCCGAGTGGCTGCAACGCTTCACCGCGACCTTCCCGAAGTTCATCTGGCTCAATCCCGAGCCTGAAAGCCTGTGGCAGTACCGGCAGTCGATCGCGATCATCCGCCAGATCATGAACAACCGCATGTTCCCGGTGACGATAGACGGGCTCGAGCGGGCGATGCACGCGCTGAGCAAGTAGTTCGGCGGGCGGGGGAAAAATTTCTGACGCAGCGGCAATGGAACCGGATGCGTTTCCTCGCTGCGCTCGGAACGACAGGATTGGGAGCGATCGCCGGCATATGTTGTCGTCTCGAACGCAGTGAGGGACCTCATCCGCTTGGCAAGCGAGAACGCAAAGCAAGCGGAGAACGACACCCCGCCCCTACGCCTGCCCAGGAGCGCCGGCGCCCCTCCTCCGCCTAGTAGAGCTTCGGCACGTACTTCTTCAGCAGCGAGATCAGGTGCTGGCTGGCCAGTGGCTTGTTCAGGAAGCCCTCGACGCCAACACGGCGCGCCTGTTCGGCGTCATAGACGAACGGCCTGCTCACCAGGAATACCACCGCAGTGGAAAACGGCGCCTCCCTGTCCTTCACCGCCAGACTGACCCGGTACGGGTTGACCTCCGGCGTGGACGTATTGATCAGCAGAACGGCCGTCGGCGCGCTGCGGCACAGGTCGATCGCACCGTCCTCGTCGCCCGCCCATTCCACCCGCAGCTGTTGCCGGACCGTCAGGTCGCGCAGGTAATCGCGCAGGGCCGGACTTTTGTCGAGGACGACGACCATCCCGTCGGCGGGACGCCGCACGCGCATCTTCTCGTACGCGGCCGGATCGGTCAGATCGAGGCTGAGGCGGCCGCGCCGGCGCCGCTCGGGAACGAGCACGATGTCCGAGGCTTCCAGCCGCACCAGCGCATCGGCGCGCTTCTCCACCAGGCGGTCGAGCGCCGCGACCACGTCGGCATGGGTGGCAGGCGCCGCGACGAAGGCGAAGGGAAGGTCGATGGCCGGTTTGCCGATCAGCAGCGCCGGACGCAGATCGCTCGGGCGCAGCTCGCTCAGTTGCGCAAGTGCGCGCAGGTCGCCGCCCTTGACGATATAGATGTCGGGGTCCTGCAGGTTGTCGTCGGCCAGCACGAAGTAGCCGTAACCCTTGTCCTCGGAACTTGCGAATGCCTGTTCGGCCGCAGCCACTTCCTGAGGGCTGAAGCCGAAAAGGCGGACTGCGAAAGGAAATACGGCCGTTGACATAGCATTGCATTTTATAAACATTTTCCGGCGTTCAACAGTCTTTTTTTGCACATTCCATGTTCGGCATGCCGTCTGCGGGCCGCCGACCCCGCGCCGCTGAAGTGACTCGATTAGAATGCAGGACTTGATTTGACTCAGCCTTGCTCCGACACACCGCGAATGGCAACCAGAAAATCCGACTACAGCGAAGCCTCGATCCGGGTCCTGAAGGGACTCGAGCCGGTCAAGCAGCGCCCGGGCATGTACACCCGGACCGAAAACCCGCTGCACATCATCCAGGAAGTGATCGACAACGCCTCCGACGAGGCCTTGGGCGGCTTCGGTAAGAACATTGTTGTCACCTTGAATGCGGACGGCAGCGTCAGCGTAGAAGACGATGGCCGCGGCATTCCTGTCGGCTTGCATCCGGAAGAAAAAGTCTCGACGGTCGAGATCGTGTTCACGCGCCTGCATGCAGGCGGCAAGTTCGACAAGGGCAGCGGCGGCGCCTATTCGTTCTCCGGCGGCCTGCATGGCGTCGGCGTCTCGGTCACCAACGCCCTCTCCTCCCGCCTCGACATCACCGTCTGGCGCGACGGCGGCGTGCACCAGATCGGCTTTGCCGACGGCGATGTCGTGCAAAAGCTCAAGACGCGCCCGTCCACGAAGGAAGACAAGAAGTCCGGCACCCGCGTGACGGTATGGCCGAATCCGAAGTACTTCGACTCCTCCGCCATTCCCGGCGCCGAGTTGCAGCGCCTGCTGCGCTCGAAGGCGGTGCTGCTGCCCGGCGTGAAGGTCACGCTGATCAATGCGAAGACCGGCGACACCCAGGTCTGGCAGTACGACCAGGGCCTGCGCGGTTACCTGGTCGAGTCGCTGGCCCAGGCCTCGCACGCGGAGCCGCTGATTCCGCTGTTCGAAGGCGAGCAGTACGCGAACGCCGACATGGAAGGCTTTGCCGAGGGCGAAGGCGCCG
>DATLGF010000206.1:0-13494 GCA_035540575.1 Noviherbaspirillum sp. | reverse complement strand
TGCGCGGCGCCGGCCAGCTCCAGTCCGCCGCCGACGATGGCGCCCTGCATCGCCGCCACCACCGGTATGCCGCCGTGCTGGATGCGGTCGAAGGCCCGATGCCATCCCTGGCACACGCGCATGAATTCGGCCGGACTGCGCGCTTTCAGGTAGTGCTCCTTCAGGTCGAGGCCGGCACAGAAATGCGGCCCGCGCGCGGCCAGTACGATTGCGCGCACGTCCTTCGGCGGCTGCGCAAACCAGTGTTCCAGTTCGCCGACCGCCTGTTCGTCGAGCGCATTGCGTCGTTCGGGGCGGGACAGGGTGACGACCGCGACCGGGCCGTCCATGTCGACTTCAAGTGCAGCGTAGGTCATGTCTCTCTCCAGTCAATGAATAAACAAAGCGCGCCATAGGCCTGCGTGACACGGTCGCGCGCCGATGCGGGAATTTCGCGGATATGCGTGGAAGTTTAGGGAGAAGGCCGCCGAACTGTTGACGTATCGTGCCACACGATATGCAAAATGCGCCAGAATCTCCTTGCCATGATCCTGCCCCGTCCGCCCTCGCTTACGCTTTCCTCGCACTTCCTTGTCGCGGCACTGCGCGGCCTGGGCGAGCAGCAAGGACCGGCTGCAGCGAGGCAGGCTCTGGAGGCCGCCGGCATTCCGCCGCACCTGCTCGAACAGCCCGCTGCCCGCATCACCCGAGAGCAGTTCGTTTTGCTGTACAAGGCCGTGGCGGCCGCGCTCGACGACGAGATGCTGGGGCTATGGTCCCGGCCGATTCGCGGCGGCACGCTGAAGTACCTGATGCTGAGTCTTTTGAACGCGCCCAGCCTCCAGATTGCGCTCAATCGCTTCGTGCGGTTCTGGAACCTGATCCTGGACGACTACAGGCTGCAGATGTCGCGCCGCCAGAACGAGGCGGTGCGGCTGGCGCTGGTCCCGCGGCAGCAGGGCGTGTGCGTCAGGCCGCTCGGCCATGAGCTGATGATGAAGCTCGTCCATGGCGTGGCGTCCTGGCTGCTGGGAAGGCAAATCGCACAGGTGCGCGTCGAGTTCGTGTTCCCGCGCCCGGGACATGCGTCGGACTATGTATTCCTGTATCCCGGCGAAGTGTGTTTCGACGCGGCGGAGACCTGCATCTACCTGCCTGACGGGGATTGCCAGGCCGCTTTCCAGCGCGAGCGTCACCAGCTCTGGACCTTTCTGAAACGCGCGCCGGAAGACTGGGTGTTCACGACGCTGCAGCGCAGCTCGGCCGCCGCGCGCACGCAGGCCTGCCTGGAGCGCGCGCTGGATCAGGCGCTGACAGTGCGGGAAGTTGCGGCGGCGCTGAACATGTCGGTGCGCACGCTGAATCGCAAGCTGGCGAGCGAGCGCACCAGCTTTCAGGCGCTCAAGGATGCGGTGCGCAGGGATGTGGCAGTGCAGCGCCTGAGCCAGTCGGGCGCGCCGATCGCCACCGTGGCGGCCGACCTCGGGTTCGCGAATGCGGCGGTGTTCTGCCGCGCGTTTCGCCAGTGGACCGGCAGCACCCCGAGCGCATACCGGCGCGGTGCGCGCAGGAGGGCCTGAGGGCAGGCAAACGGCAGCGCGCTCACAGCGTCACGCCACCGCTCGGTCCGGCCGACGTGCACTCGGCATGTCCGCACGGGCACTCGGTTCCCTGTTCGTCCGGGTCCGCATGCTCACGGCGGCATGACTCGCTGCAATACGGCTGCCCGACCGGCACTGCGCAGGTGCAGCGGGGCAGTGCGCACTTGTCTTCCATCTGGCTCGCCAACATGAAGCTTCCTCCGTCTTAAGGGCTCGCCATGCGGGGCAGGCTTAGCCCGCCGCGCGTGCGAAGCGAACGATATCGCCGGCGCCCATCGCGCCGGGCTGGCGGGCGACTTCGCTGCCGCCGCGAAACACCATCAAGGTAGGGATGCTACGGATTTGGTACCTGGCAGCCAGGGCTTGTTCCGCGTCTGTGTTCACTTTCGCCAGCCGGAACTGCGGTTCGAGCTGCCCGGCGGCCTCTTCGAACGCGGGCGCCATCATGCGGCAGGGGCCGCACCACGGCGCCCAGAAGTCGACGAGGAGCGGAATGTCGCTGCGCTCGAGGTGACGCTGGAACGCGGCGCCGTCGAGGCTCGCGGGCTGGCCGGAAAACAGCGGGCGCGAACAGCGGCCGCAGTCGGGGTGCTGTGCCAGCCGCTCGGCCGGTACACGGTTGGTCGTATGGCAGTGCGGGCAAACGATATGCATGTCGGTCCTCCTTGCGTTGACTTGGCGCGAGATCTTCGCCGAGCGAATGTCCGCCGTGCCTCAGGCGGCGCCGGTGCGCGGATCGAAGCGCAGCTCCCGCGCCATGCGTTCATATAGCGCCCTCGCCGCGGGGTCCGTTGCCGGAGGCAGCACGATGTCGGCGACCAGGTAGAGGTCGCCGGGCGGGTTGCCCGGCAGCCCGCGTCCCTTCAGCCGAAGTTTTTTTCCTGACTGCGTGCCCGGCGGGATGCGCAACTCCACGGCGCCGTCCGGAACGGTCGCCTGCACGGTGGCGCCGAGCGCCGCCTCCCAGGGCGCCAGCGGCAGCCGCGCATAGACGTCGCGTCCCTCTGCCCGATAGCGCGGATGCGGCGCGAAGTGAACCTCCAGAAACAGATCTCCATTCGGTCCGCCGCCGGCGCCGGGGCTGCCCTGGCCGGTGAGCCGTATCATCTGCCCCTCGCGTATTCCCTTGGGGATGTCCACGTTGAGCGTGCGTTCGCTGAGCATCACATGGCCGAGGGCATCGGTCGCCGGAGCGCGCAGCGTCACGCTGCGCGTGGGGCCGTGATACGCGTCCTCGATATCGAGCACGATCTTCGCGTGATGATCCTCGCCGCGCATGCGGAAGCCGCCATGGGCGCGCCGCCGCGCCCCGCCCATCTGGTGCCCGAACAGTTCCGAGAAAAAGTCGCTGAATCCGTTCGCATCGGCCTGCGAAAATCCGGCGCCGGAAAACTCGAAGCCGCTGTCCCAGTTCGGCGGCGGGCGGAACTCCTGCCCGGCGCGCATGCCCTGCCCGACCTGGTCGTAGGCCGCGCGCTTCTCCGGATCGGACAGCACGGCGAAGGCTTCGTTGACTTCCTTCATGCGCGTCTCGGCCTCCGGCTCCTTCGAGACGTCCGGATGGTACTTGCGCGCAAGCCGGCGGAAGGCTTTCCTGATCTCGTCCGCCGTGGCATCGCGCTTCACGCCCAGTACCTGGTAGTAGTCCTTGAATTCCACGCGTTGCCCCCATCATTTTTGTTCGTTCTACCGCACCAGAATCGGGGCGGAAAGCCCGCAGATCAAGGTATTGAAATTATTTTTTGTGCTCCTATTTTGGAGGCAGAAAGTCAAGCCGCCCAAGGCATGCGTTGCCGAGGGGAGGCGTGTTCAACCACAACGGAGGACAGCATGATGTTTCGTACGATGTTCCCAGGCGATCTGTTCGCCGAACTGGACCGCCTGCAACGCGAAGTTCAGCAGGCGTTTGAAGGAGGACCGAGCATTCGCGGCTTCGGGCGCGGCGGCTATCCGATGCTGAACGTGGGCAATACGCCGCAGTCGATCGAGCTGTACGCGTTCGCGCCCGGGCTGGATCCGCAGAAGATCGAGGTGAACCTGGAGCGCGGCGTGCTGACGATTTCCGGCGAGCGCGAAGCAGACAAGCCGGAAGACGAAAAGGCGACCGTGCACATCGGCGAGCGCTTCGCCGGCCGCTTCCGCAGGGTGATCAGCCTGCCCGACGAGGACATCAACCCGAGCGGCGTATCGGCGCAGTATCGCGACGGCGTGCTGCATGTGAGTGTCAAGCGGCGTGAATCGGCCCAGCCGCGACGCATCGAGATCCAGTAAGCAAGGAGGACCAGATCATGAGCGAAAACAGGAATCTGCCGCAGGCGAGCGGTGAAACCCGGCGCGATGTCGGGCGTGAGGTGCAGCGTCCGGAACCGGCCCTGATGCCGCTGGTGGATGTATTCGAGGACGGCAAGGGCATCACCCTGTATGCCGACCTGCCTGGCGTGCCGAAGGACAAGTTGCACCTGCAGCTGGAATCCGACAGCCTGACGATCGAAGGCGAGGTGTCGCTCGATACGCCCGGCGAAATGGAATCGAGCCACGCGGAAGTGCGGCTGCCGCGCTATCGCCGGGTATTTTCGTTGTCGCGCGAACTCGACACCGACAAGGCGCAGGCGGAACTGAAGAACGGCGTGCTGAAGCTGCGCATTCCGAAGGCCGAGCACGCGCAGCCGCGCAAGATCGAAGTCAAGGTCACGTAAGACCTGTCGAACGGAAAGGAGCTTGGCCATGAAGTTCGAGGATCTCAAGCAAGGCTTCAGCTCGTTCTGGGACTCCATGTCCGAGGGCTGGCAGCATCTGCGCCAGACGGCGTCGAACGCACTGACCGGCTTCCGCCCGAGCGAACAGACCAATCTGCCGGCCCGCTCGCAGGTCGACGACACGTTCTACATGCCGTCGATCGGGTGGTCGATGCTGGGCGGCGATGTGTTCGAGGACGAGGACCGCGTCGTCGTCCGACTCGAAGTGCCGGGCATGGACAAGAACGATCTAGACGTCGAGGTCGAAGGCGGCATGCTGGTGGTGCGCGGCGAGAAGCGTTTCCAGCGCGAAGAATCGGAAGGCCGCTATCGCGTGCTGCAATGCGCATACGGCAGCTTCCGCCGCGCGGTGCCGCTGCCGGTCGACGTCCTGTCCGATCAGGCCAAGGCCAGCTACCGTGACGGCGTGCTGCGCGTCGAATTGCCCAAAGTCAGGCCCGAGGCGCCGAAGCGGCAGACGGTGCGGGTGGATTGAAGGGCGCGGCCTCGCGCGAAGCGGGGGCTCGGGGGGTCGAATGCCGTTTCCCCGAGCGACTACCCTTGCTCTGTCGCCCCCGCGCAGGCGGGGGCCCAGTTCGATCGTAGGCAGCCGTGCTGACGCCGGAACTGGGCCCCCGCCTGTGCGGGGGCGACATGGTGAGGGCAATCACGTTGATGAACGGTATTCCGGCAGTGCCCCTGCAAGTTCATCTCAGACCCGCTTCCTCACGCATTCCAGATACTGCGCCCCATCCGGCGGCAGCCCGCTGCGCTGCGAGCGCCAGATCATTTCTCCGAGACACTCCATCATCTCGTGGTGAGCGTCGTGCGCCGAGCCGCGGCGGCGGGCGAGGGCTTCGAACGCAGCACGGATGCCGGCCGGCTGGTCGATCGACAGCTGCTCCTCGATCGTCAGGTGCATTGCCAGATGCAGGAAGGGATTGCTCTCGCCGCGCTCGATCGAATAGTCGGCGGCAAGCGCATCCTCGACGTGCGCAAGTGCAGGCTCGTATTCCGGGTGCTGGACGATCCAGTCGCGGGCGAGCGCCTCCATCGGCGTGAGGATTTCATTGGCGCGCATCTTGCCGAAGGTTTCGCAGAAGAAGCGCCGTACGTCGTGCTGGGAGGGGGTGAACATCGGGGTTGAACGCGGCAGAGGGAAGGGTATTTTACGCGCTCTCCCGCCGCCGTCCGTTTCGAATCCTCACACTCCTTTTTCCGGCAACGGCGTCTTGTCCTTGTACTCGCACAGGTCGGCGATCACGCAGTTCCAGCACTTGGGCTTGCGCGCGATGCAGATGTAGCGGCCGTGCAGGATCAGCCAATGGTGGGCATCGTGGCGGAATTCCGGCGGTACCACTTTCAGCAGCTTGCGCTCGACCTCGTCCACATTCTTGCCGGGCGCAATCCCGGTGCGGTTGGACACGCGAAAGATGTGGGTGTCGACCGCGATCGTCGGCTCGCCGAACGCGGTGTTGAGCACGACGTTGGCGGTCTTGCGCCCGACGCCCGGCAGCGCCTCGAGCGCATCGCGCGAACGTGGCACTTCGCCGCCGTGCTGCTCGACCAGGATGCGGCAGGTGGCGATCACGTTCTTTGCCTTGGTGCGGTACAGGCCGATCGTCTTGATGTAATCCGCCAGTTTCTCCTCGCCCATCTCAAGGATCGCCGCCGGCGTGTTCGCGACCGCATACAGCCGGCGCGTGGCCTTGTTCACCGATACGTCGGTCGCCTGCGCCGACAGCAGCACCGCGATCAGCAGCTCGAACGGCGTCGTGTATTCGAGCTCGGTGGTCGGGTGGGGATTTGCATTGCGGAAGCGGGTGAAGATTTCCAGCCGTTTTGCATTGTTCATGGCTTGTCGTCCTGCTGGTCCATGCGCGCCTGGACCTCCTCGATCTGCCTGCGCACGCCGCGCGAGACGTCGTCGATGCCGGTGGGCGCGTCAGCGGCCTGCGCGGCCATCTGCTCCTTCTTCAGCCGCGCACGCTCCATCGCGGCGGCGATGATCGCCTTCTTGCGCTCCTGCGCCGCCTTCTCCTCCGGACTCAGGCTTGCCTGCGCTTCGACCGCCCTGAGCTTCGCGGCCGCCTTGGCGGCCAGGCGCGCGTCGTTCTCTTCCTTGTCGCGGCGCAGGCGGAAGGTGCGGAACTGGTGGCGCGCGCGCGCGTCATTTGCCTGTTCCTGCGACCAGGCGTCCCAGCCGGTGCGGCCCGGCGTGACCTCTACCATCGCAATGCAGTCGACCGGGCAGGGCGCGACGCACAGATCGCAGCCGGTGCACAGCTGCGGCACGACGGTGTGCATCTGCTTGGCCGCGCCGACGATGGCGTCGACCGGACAGGCCTGGATGCACAGCGTGCAGCCGATGCAGATCGCCTCGTCGATCACGGCAACCGCACGCGGCCGCTCGACGCCGTTGGCGGGATTGAGCGGTATCACCGGCTTGCCGAGCAGCGCGGCCAGGCGCGCGATGCCTTCGGCACCGCCGGGCGGGCACTGGTTGTAGTTCGCTTCGCCGCTTGCGATCGCTTCCGCATACGGGCGGCAGGCCGGAAAGCCGCACTTCGTGCATTGCGTCTGCGGCAGCAGGTCCTCGATCTGGTCGGCGAGGGGGCGGGGTGAGTCGGACACGGGGAAAACCGGGCTGGGAAAAGCGGAATTATCGGCCATCGGAGGCCGGTAAAGCAAAAAGCCGCAGTCGGTCGACTGCGGCTTCTCGGGGTACGAGCGGCTGGATCAACAATCAGCCATGCGCGCGGATGAACTCGCCGATTTTCGGGCAGATGATCTCGCGCCAGCGACGGCCGGAGAAAATGCCGTAGTGGCCGCACTTCGGAGCCGTGAAATGCTGCTTCTTCGATTCCGGGATGTTCTTGCACAGCTCGTGCGCGGCCTGGGTCTGGCCGGCGCCGGAGATGTCGTCGAGCTCGCCTTCAATGGTGAAGAGCGCGACATTCCTGATGTCCTGCGGACGCACCGGCTTGCCTTCCACTTCCCAGGTGCCGAGCGGCAGCTGGAAGTCCTGGAACACGACCTTGATCGTCTCCAGGTAGTATTCCGCCGGCATGTCCAGCACCGCGTTGTACTCGTCGTAGAACTTGCGGTGCTCTTCGGCGGACGCCTGGTCGCCTTCGCGCAGGTGCATGTAGAAGTCCCAGTGGCTCTGCGCATGGCGGCCCGGATTCATCGCGATGAACCCGGCATGCTGCAGGAAGCCTGGATAAACCTTGCGGCCGAAGCCGGGGTAGTTCGCCGGGACGCTGTAGATCACCTTGTCCTCGAACCACGCATACGGCTTCTTCGTCGCCAAATCGTTGACGGCGGTGGGTGACTTGCGCGGGTCGATCGGCCCACCCATCATCGTCATCGTCTTCGGCAGTTTCGGGTCCTTCTCGGTGGCCATCAGCGAGATCGCGGCCAGCACCGGCACGGTCGGCTGGCAGACCGAGATCACGTGAACGTCCGGGCCCAGCTTGCGGATGAATTCCTGCACGTAGTAGATGTAGTCGTGCAGGTGGAACGGTCCTTCCGACAGCGGCACCATGCGCGCGTCGGTCCAGTCGGTGATGTAGACGTCATGGTCGGACAGCAGCGCGCGCACGGTGTCGCGCAGCAGCGTCGAATGGTGGCCCGACAGCGGCGCCACGACCAGGACGGTGGGCTGCTTGAGATCGGCGAATGCCTTGTCGCTCAGATCCTTCTTGAAGTGAAGCAGGCGACAGAAAGGCTTGTGCATGTCGACGAGCTCGAGCACGCCGACGTCCTTGCCGGCGACCTTGACCGTCTTGATGCCGAATTCCGGTTTTTCATAATCCTTGCCGAGGCGGTACATGAGTTCGTAACCGGCGGCAATGCGCTGCGCGAACGGTGTATGAGCCAGGGGCGAGACCGGATTGGTGAACAGCTTTGCCGACGCCTCGGCCCACTGGATAAGCGGGTTGAGGAACGTGCGGTTCAGCTCGTGGATTTGGTAAAGCATGAATGCCCTCTTTCGGGTTTGTCCGGTATCGCGAAATTCTGCAGATAAACGTTTCTTGTTGCAATGCATCACTGACAAAAGCTCAGGTTTATTTGAAACCTGAAATATTCAGTGACACTTCGCCGCGTTTACTTGACGAGTTTCGCTGCGGCAAAACATAACACAAACCACACCTTTGCATTCTTGGCCTTGCTGCACTTGGTGTTACGCCATTCCGACGTTTCCAACATGAGTAGGCTCAATATGAGGATGGTCCGTCGGCAGAAAAGTGCTAGGCCGCACAAAGGAGGATGTTCGATGCGAGGAAACAATGCAGGAACCGTGCCCACTACCGGCCGGAAATGAGCCGCGGAATCGACACTGAAATCGGCGATAATCTTGCGCCTTTGGACAGCTTCCTCCGGTGCGCCAGCCCTCTCGTTTGTAAGTTTTACCCGTGAATCCGGTCCCGCCCCGCATACATAGCCGACTCGCCTGGATCGC
Organism: Noviherbaspirillum sp.; assembly: GCA_035540575.1. Taxonomy (GTDB): domain Bacteria; phylum Pseudomonadota; class Gammaproteobacteria; order Burkholderiales; family Burkholderiaceae_D; genus Noviherbaspirillum. The sequence continues at coordinate 4,714 of DATLGF010000206.1, read as the reverse complement.
CTTGTTCGTCCTGTTGCTGCAGGCGCTGGCGCCGGTCGTCGTGCGTGCGCTGCCGGGCCAGATGCAGACGGCGGAGATCTGTACTGCGCTCGGAGTGCAGACCGTCCAGATCGCCGCGCAGGACGGCGAACCGGGCGACGAGAGCGCGACCAACCATTGCCCATGGTGCAAGCTGTCCGACACGGCCCCGCTGTTGCCGCCCCCGGACAGCGGCGCGCGACCGGTTGCCGGCGCGGGCCCTCCCGCGGCGGTTCAGGTTCCGTACCGTCCCCTTCCCACGCTGCGTGCCGCCTACCCGCGCGGTCCGCCTCCCTCCCTCGCCTGAACCATTCCGCGCCCTGAGGGCGCCGGTCCTGCCGCCACCGCGGCAGGCGTTCGACTATCCGACGCCCGAGGCGTCGCTGTATTCATGGCACAACATTCTCACTTTCGGGCGGGGGCTGCGCTGGCTCTCGCTCCCGTATTGACGGGCGCGCTTGCCGTTGCCCGGATGCCGCCGCCCAAGGGGTGGCCACCGAAACCATGCTGGCGCCGATCGCCGTGAGCGCGACGCGTTCGCCGCTCGATCCCAACCTGCCGGCGTCGACGTTCTCGGTCACGCGCGAGGCGCTCGCTGTTCAACCGACCACCAGCACCGACGATGCACTCCTGTACGCACCCAGCACGACGGTGCGCAAGCGCTTCATCGGCGACCGCAACGCGAACCTCGGCGGACGCTCGTTCGGCACCACCCAGCCGGCACGCGGACTGGCCTATGTCGATGGCTATCTGATCTCCAACTTCCTCGGCCGTTTCGACGCGCCGCGCTGGAGCATCGTGGCGCCGCAGGAGATCGAGCACGTGGACGTGCTCTACGGGCCGTTCTCGGCGCTCTATCCGAGCAACTCGATCGGCACCACGGTCTCAATCACTACCCGCCAGCCGCGGGCTTTCGAGGGAGCGGCGAAAATTGAGCTGCACCGGCAGTCGCACGACGACTACGGCTTGCGCGAGCACCATGGCAGCAAGCAGCAATCCTTCTGCCTTGCCAACCGCTGGGTTGCGCTGAGCGCGGGATTGGCGGCGTACCGGCTGGAGTACGCTTCCCAGGCGATGGGCTACGCGTCGGCCGCGCGGCAGGCCGGGGTCGCCGCGCCCGTCGCCACCGGCGCCGTCGCCGACCTCGATCCCACGGGCGCGGACCGCATGATCGTCGGGGCAAGCGGCCTACAGCGCGGCGTGCAGCACCAGGCCAGGCTCAAGGCCGGCTATGCGTTCTCGCCCACGCTGCAGGTCGACGGCTTCTATGCGCCTTGGACCAACGACTATCGGGTATACAACCGCAGCCTGCTGCGCGATGCCGCCACCGGCGCCGAGATCTGGTCCGGTGCGGGCGACATCGGCGGCACGCGCCATGCGGTGCCGACGATGGCGCCGCAGCAAGGCGAGGAGGCGCACCATCAGTTCGGCGCGCGGCTGCGCACTCGCCACAAGACCGGCTGGAAACGCGCCCGACCTGCGCGCCGAAGTCAGCGACGCGAAGGAGTTGTCCCTGCTGCGCGAAACTGCCCTCGGCAGCCTGCGCATCTCCGTGTTCGAGGACGACGTGCGCGATGCGATCTTCCTGCAGCGCTCGATGGTCGGCGCGGCCACGGTCAACACGGTGCAGAACGTCGACCGGGTACGCACGCGCGGCGTCGAGGCGGCATTGCAGAGCAACAACCTGTTCGTCAACGGTCTGGACCTGCAGGCCGGCCTGACGCTGGCGCAAGCGCGCATCCTCGCCAATGCGGTGGTGCCGGATTCCGGCGGGAAGGGCTGGCCGCGCGTGCCAAGGCTGCGTGCGCCGGCGCTCGCCAGCTACCGCAGCGGGCCGTGGACAAGTTCCATCGGCGTGCGGCACGAAGGCCGCCAGTACGGCACGCTGGACAACAGCGACGTGATCGGCAACAAGCATGGCGGCGTTTCCTCGTTCACCGTCGTGAGCGCCCGCGTCGCTTACGACCGGGCGCGCGTCGGCCGCCTTGCGTTCGGCGTCGAGAATCTGGCCGACCGGCGCTACTACGTCGGTCCGCACCCGTATCCGGGGCGTACCGGGTACGCCGAAGCCCAGTTCGCTTTCTAGGGTCAACGATGACAGATATCCGACGCCGCATCGCCGCGTTCGCGCTGGGCGTGCTCACGCTGCCGGCATTCGCCCATGATGGCCACGCCGGGAAGGGGGCCGCTCAATCCCGGCCGCCGCGCCCGGAACTGGCCAGTTCCGCCGCCTTCGATGCGCAGGGAAGGCTGTGGGTCGCATACAAGCTCAACGAGGCGGGCCGCCAATTCGTGGCGGTCCAGTCCTCGGACGACCTCGGCAACACCTGGAGCGCCGCGCAGCGCGCGCAGCAGGAGCCGGAGCCGGTGTCCGCCGATGGCGAGAACCGTCCCAAGATCGCCTTCGGCCCGGGCGGCGACATGTATCTGAGCTACACCAAGCCGCTGTCCAAGCCCTACACCGGGGACATCCGCTTCGTTCGTTCGCAGGACGGCGGGCGCAGCTTCACGGCGCCCGTCACCGTGCATGCGAACCGCGACCTGATCACGCATCGCTTCGATTCGCTGATCGTCGACCGCGAGGGCCGCGTGTACGTCACCTGGATCGACAAGCGCGACCTCCATGCCGCCGAGGGCCGCAAGCAGGCGTATCGCGGCGCCGCTGTCTACTATGCGGTGTCGACCGATCGCGGAGCCAGTTTCAACGGCGATTTCAAGATTGCCGACCACAGCTGCGAATGTTGCCGCATCGCGCTCGCGCTCGATGAGCAGGGCCGTGTCGCCGCGATGTGGCGCCATGTGTTCGCGCCGAATGCGCGCGACCACGCGTGGGCGGTCCTCGGCCCGGAAGGGCGGACGGGCGAGGTGCAGCGCGCAAGCTTCGATGACTGGCGCGTGGACGCCTGTCCGCACCACGGACCGGGCCTGGCCTTCGGCAGAGACGGCACGCGCCACCAGGTCTGGTTCAACGTGAAGGACGGCGAAGGCGGTGTGTTCTATGCGAGTGTCGACAGGAACGGTGTGCTCGGCGCCCCGACCCGGCTGGGGAGCGGCCAGGTCGCGCACGCCGACGTGGCGGTGCTGGAGCGGCGCGTGGTGCTCGCGTGGCGGCAGTTCGACGGCAAGGCCAGCAGCGTGGTAGCCCGGGTCTCGCACGACGAGGGTCGAACCTGGCAGGAGACCGAGGTCGCGCGCACCGCGGGCGCATCCGACCAGCCACGACTGGTTGCCGGCGCCGGCCGCATCGTGCTGGTATGGCGCACGGAACGGGAGGGATTCGTGGTCAGAACACTGGCGGGAGACGGTACATGAGAATCGCAAACTGGATGGCGGGCGGCATGCTCGCGATGGCCGCGTGGACCGCGCACGCGGGTGAGCTGCGACGCTTCGATGCCGACAGCATGCAGAGCCTGGTGGCGGTCCAGCAGGGCAAGCCGTTCGTGCTGGTGCTGTGGTCGCTCGACTGCGCGTATTGCGAGCAGAGCCTCAAGACCCTGGCCGACGAGCAGAAGCGCCGCAAGGACCTGCGCGTTGTCACCTTGTCCACCGACAGCCTCGACGATCCGGACGTGCAGGCCGCGATGCAGGCCAAGCTGCGGCGCACTGGCGTGAAAAGCGTCGCCTGGGCCTTCGGCAGCGCGCCGCCCGAACAACTGCGTTATGCGGTCGACCCGAAGTGGCATGGCGAAATGCCGCGCAGTTACTGGTTCACAGGGGAAGGAGCGCCGAAAGCCTATTCCGGGCTGATATCGCGGGAGATCATCGGGCGCATGAGAGGAAAGTAGCGGACGGATCCCGCCATCAAGAAAAACGGGCCCGCAAGGGGCCCGTTTCATGCAAGAGCGCGCCGGCTCAGTCGAACACCGGCGATTCCACGCCGAGGATCTTGTGCAGCTTCGGCGAGGTCGTCGTGTACTGCATGTGGATCTTCTTCTCCGGGAAGATGTAGGGCGCAGCGCCGAAGGCGGCGAGTGCGGCCTCATGGAAACCGGAGAGGATCAGCTTCTTCTTGCCGGGATAGGTGTTGATGTCGCCGACCGCGAAGATGCCGGGGATGTTGGTCTCGAACTTTTCGGTATCGACCTTCAGCTGCTTGCGCTCGATGTCCAGGCCCCACTCGGCGATCGGGCCGAGCTTCGGCGACAGGCCGAAGAACACCAGCAGGTCGTCCAGCGGCAGGCGGCGCGTCACGCCGTCGGCGCCGGTCACCTTGATCTCGCTGAGCTTGTCTTCGTTCTCCTCGAAGCCGGTCACCTGTCCGACCAGGAACTGCATCTCGTAGCTGTCGCACAGTTCCTTCATCTTCGCAACCGACGCCGGCGCCGCGCGGAACTCTTCGCGACGGTGCAGGAGCACGACCGATTCGGCCTTGCCGACGAGGTTCAGCACCCAGTCCAGCGCCGAATCGCCGCCGCCGCAGATCACCAGATTGCGGCCGTGGAAGCGGGCCGGATCCTTGACACGGTAGAACAGCTGGGTGTTGTCGAATTTCTCGATGCCGTCGACCTTCAATGCGCGTGGCTGGAAGGCGCCCACGCCGGCGGCGATGAAGACGGTGCGCGTGAGAAAGCGCGTGCCCTTGCTGGTCTCCACGTAGAAGCGGCCGTCGTCCTGGCGCTCCACGGTGGTGACTTCTTCGCCCAGGTGGAAGGTGGCGCCGAAGGGTTCGATCTGCTTGAGCAGGTTGTCCGTGAGT